>NZ_REFO01000015.1 GCF_003688665.1 Hydrogenothermus marinus | reverse complement strand
GTTTGTAGCCTACCTATAAGGAATTGAAACTGAACCCTTCGTGACGAAACACAGTTTTCTTGATTGTTTGTAGCCTACCTATAAGGAATTGAAACCTCCTTCATGAGCACTTTGAATAGAACCACCTGCATAGTTTGTAGCCTACCTATAAGGAATTGAAACCGCCGCCTATGATCAAGGGTTCACAACAACGAACCGTTTGTAGCCTACCTATAAGGAATTGAAACATTTTTGAAAAGCATCTCCTACACCCGGTAAAGAATATACAAGTTTGTAGCCTACCTATAAGGAATTGAAACACTCATATTCTTGTGGGCATTCATCTTCTGAATGCGTTTGTAGCCTACCTATAAGGAATTGAAACTGTCATCAAATATAAGCATTTCAGCAAAATCTCCAAATGTTTGTAGCCTACCTATAAGGAATTGAAACTTTATAAAAATTCATATTAAAGAGTAGGTTTTGATTTTTAATAAAGCTGAAAATATACTTTAAAGCTTTGAATTTACTTTAATTAGAATTAAAAACCAAGTCAGATTTTTTAAGTTTTTGTAGTTTATAATTAGTAAATAATCAATCATTAAAAGAGGTTTAAATGAAAGATTTTTTTCTTGAACAAGGATTTAAAATCCTAAAATTAGCAAAACCAAAAATTGAAGATTACATAAATAAAACAGACTTTTTAAATCTTTTACTTAAAAATCTAACACCCGAAACAAAAAAAGCATTATCTCAAAAACTATTTGAAATAACTTTAGAAAATCTAAAATCCTTAGATGATAAAGAAGTTGCTAAACTTGCAATAGATGCCAAAAATTCGGTTGTTGAATACTTAGATAAAAATGATGAAAACATAAAAGAAACAATAAATAATATCTTAAACAAATCTATAAAATTAATAGAAGAAGACAAAGAATTTCAAAAACAGATTAATGATTTAATAAAAAACATAATAAAAGAACAAATAGATGAATTTATAAAATAGTCAGATTTTAGGAAAAAATTAGTTAATATAATATAAAAAAAATAATTTATGGAGGGTTTTAAATGGCAAAAGATTTTTCCATGGAAGAAGCTCAAAAGAAAATTTTAGAAATGATAGAAAATATAACAGAAAGCGACGTAAAGAAAATTGTAGATAACAAGGATGATATTTTGTCTAAATTGTCAACTTCTGGATTTAAAGTTGGAGCAATAGCATCACAAGTTGGAAATGTAGAGCAATTAATAGAAGATATGAAAACAATGTTAGAAATAGTAGTAGATTATGTTAGCGGAAATTATAAAGAAGTTCCATGGAATACTATAGCAGCAATTGTAGTTGCATTAATATATTTTCTGTCTCCAATTGACTTAATACCAGATTTTATACCTATAGTAGGATATACAGATGATATTACAGTAGCATTAACTTGTATAAAATATATAAAAAAAGATTTAGATAAATATAGAAATTGGAAAGACTCTTTATAAAAATCAACATAACATCGTTTTAAGTTTTAAAATGGAGGGAAAAATGAAAATACTAATATCTGTCTTAGGAGAAGGAAACTATAAAGAAGCTACTTATAAATTTAAAGATATTCAAGAAAAAACAAATTATGTTTTATCTATATTAAAAAAAGCAATAAATCCTGATAAGATATATATAATTGGAACAAATAAATCAAAATGGGAATTGGCAGATAAAGAAATTGGAAATTATGAAAAGGTAGTTATACCTTTTGGAACAAATAAAGAAGAATTTTGGCAAATATTTGAAACATTAGCTAATTTAGATGTTGAAGATAAAGAAGTATATTTAGATTTAACTCATGGATTTCGTTCCATAGCTTTTTTTGTATCTATTGTTATGAACTTCTTTGAAAAAGTAAAAAGTGCAAAAATAAAAGGTGCTTATTATGGTATTTATGACAAAGAAGAAGAAATAAACCCTATTGTTGATTTACTTCCGATACTGGAAATGAATAAATGGATTGAAGGTTATACTGTTTATAAAGAATATGGAGATAGTAGAAAACTTGCATCACTAATAGAAACAAAATATAAAGAAATTCCAAATGAAGAAAAGAGAAATTATCAAGCATTAGGAAAACTTCCAAAAGTTTTAGACAAATCATCAAAAGCTTTTGGATTTACAGCTATTGATTTTTATATTAAATCTCTAAATGATATTACAGAAGTTTCTAAAAACTTAGAAAGTATTCCATCAAATGTAAAAGCTATTGATTTTTTAATAGATGATATAGAAGAAGCATCACAGATTTTTAAAAATATCCAAAAAGAATGGCAAAAACAACTTGAACTTTCAAGAATATATTTTGAAAAAAATAGATATTCACAATCTCTAACAACTCTTAGAGAAACATTACTTACATATATTTTAGAAGAAATTGGAGAAGATTATACAAATAAAGATATTAGAGAAGAAGCTTTAAATAAAATTTTAAATGAAGAACCTGAAGCTTTACCAACAGACCTTGTTAAATTAATTGATAAAGTTAAAGATTTAAGAAATAAAGCAAATCATGGTTTTATAGGAAAAAATTCTAGTGATTCTGAATTAAAAACTTCAATAGATAAACTAGGAAAATACTTAGAAGAAGCAGAAAATATTTTAAAAAATTTAAGCTTAAATAAAAAAGATTTAAAAGCAAGAATACAAAATATAAAATAAAGAGAGAGGATTTTGCTAAAGCTTGGTTGTTTAATTATCTTTTTTATAATAGGCTTTTTGGTAATTTTAGGGATTATCGGTGTTTTTGTTATTCTTAAATATCTTTTTATGTTAGCTATTTTTGTTGTTATATTAACTTTCTTTACAGTAGATTATCTTCTCGGTGGAAATGTAAGCACAGAAGATATGATTGGTATAGGTATTTTTTATTTTGTTATAGGGCTTATAATTTTTAGGCTTTTTGTTAATCCAGATGAAGAAGATAATTAATATAGTTTAATATCAGCAACTCTTTTAAAAAGTTCTGATTTTTCCTTATTTAAATCTATGTAGTTTTTCATTTCTAAAAGAGAGTAGAATATAAAAATATTTTCTTTTTTAATTCCAAGCATTTCTAATTTTTCCAATAAAGCATTACAAGGATTACAAACTGCTATTACACTTACACCTTCTTTCAAAGAAACCTGTATAAATCCAAATTTTATATTTTCATCTAAAAATTTTAAGAAAGTTTCTGAAGTTTGGTAATTAATATCCTTTAAATCATTTATAATTATTTGTAAAAAGTCTAAAAGTTTTTTAAAATCATATTTAACTTTATCAAATTCTCTAAAAACTTGTCTAATTTCTTCTTCTTTTTCTTTTATTACTTTTTTAATTTCAAAAGAAATTTTCCTTTGCAAATTCTTAACTGTTTTTTTCACTTCTTTTTTTGCTTGGTTTCTTGCTTTTGATCTTTTCTTTTCTGGTCTACTGACAAACCAATCCCATATTTTTTCTATGGAAAAAATAATTCCATTTACTATTCCTAAAATAGGACTAAGAGATGCTGTAAGACGCATTGCTATAAATTTTGTCGCAATACTACCAAATTCTGAAATTATTTCTTCACCTTTTAATTCAAGCTCATTTAATATTTTTTCCATATTTAAATTAATATAAAAGTTTCCATCAATACCTTTATATCTCGTTTGCTTTTTAAAGAAGAATTCTAAAGATTTTTTTAACTTCCTAATTTTTTCTAAAGATAACTCTATACTTTTATTAATATTATCAGAATAACTTTTAATTTCTTTTTTTATTTCTTCATTAACTTTTTTTATAAAATCATCTTGCATAGATTTAATTTTATTTTGGATAAAGGATTTTTCATATTCTTCATCTATTGCTGTATATAAAAATTCTATCAATTCACTTTCAAATTTTGATAATTCTACATTTATAACTCTGTTAATATTGCTTTTTAATAACTCTTTTTCTTTTTTTAATTTTTCTTTAGTAGCATATAAATGATCTTTAAAATCTTTAATTGCTTTATCCATATCCTTTTTAAAATATAAAATTTGACTTATAACTTGTTCTTGAGATTTTAATATCTTTTTTGTATTATCCCAAGGTATTATTATCTCTTTTTTTTGATTTTCTTTTTTTACAATCTCTTCTATCTGCTTTATTTTTGATAATTCTTCTAATTCTTCTTTTGATTGATAAATATTTAAAGCTTTTTCATAACTATTTTTTAAGTTATCTGGTATCTGTCTTGCTCTTGAAAAAAAAGCATATAATGTATGAACAATAAAAATATCTTTAAAAGCATCTTTAAGATATTCTTTAAGATGTCTTTCAGAATTTTCTTTTACAATTTTAATATTTTCATTAAGAATCTTTTCTAATGCTTGCTTAGGTAAATTACCTCTAATATTTATTAATCCATATACATAAGCATTTTTATTTAAATACTTTCTAATTTTCTTTAAAGTTTCCCTTTCTGGTTCTTTTGTATGTGGAAATATATAAAATATAATATGAGCTTTATTAACTGCTTTCCATATTTCATTTTTAACCTTTTTTTCATCTCCTTCAATTCCAGGCATATCTAATAATTTAATTTTTTCACCAAAAGAATAATTTTTTATTTCTGTAGTAAAATCTTTTACTCCTGTTCCTACAGTTCTACCATCACCTTTAATTAGGGCTTCTATTAATGTACTTTTACCTGCATTAGTTTCGCCAAAAAATGCAATATTTAATGTATCCCACTCTAAATTTTGAAATCTTTTTAAGTTATTAATTAAATTTTCAACTTCTTTTGTTATAGCATCTCTCAGATTATCTATTTTTTCAGTTTCAACACCTTCAAAAGAAATTTGCTTGGCTTTTTCTGAAGCTCGTATAAATCTATTAACTAAAAATTTTATTTCTTGCCTTAAACTTTGCATGTTAATTAGCTTTGCATTTAGTTAAAACATTATTCAGTTTTTTTAACTTTTCTAAATTTTCCTTTGTTTCTTCATACTGCTTTAGTACTATTTTTCCTTCTTTTTCATATTCAGCAACTACAGGAAAAATTTCTTTCAATACTTCTGGATTTGTATTTTTTATTAGTTCTCCAAAAAGGGAATTTATATTATTTTTTAATTCTTCTTTTTTATTATTAAATTTAATATCACTATATATTTTCCCTGCTGCTACTGCAACATCTAAAATCACTCCTCCTATTCTTGCTATTGTAGAAATGTTTGTTGCTAATTTATTAGCTCCCCATGGTTTAAATTTTATTGGAATTGAAAAGATTTTTCTTGTTTTAAAAATGGTTGATTTTATTAAAGTTTCTGATGTATTAGTTAACAAACCTTTTAATGCTGGACTTGTAGAAGATAACTTTTGAGCTACATTTAAAATTAAATCATCTATTTCTTCATATGCAAGAGCTATTTCCTCTAATATTTTTTGAACATTAAATAAATAATTATGGAAATCTTCTAATTCTTCATTATATATCTGTTCTATCTGTGATTTTAATGCTTCTGCTTCCTTAGGATTTCCTATCTCAGTCTGGATAAATTGCTTTAGTTCATCTATATTAGATGCAGAAGCAACTGAAGAAATTAAATCTCTTCTTAAACTGTCTAATCTATTTTTAATTCTATTGCTTGCTTTTACTAATTGAGAGTTAATTCCATTTAACTCACTTTCTAATTCTTTCTTTTTTATTTCTAAGTCCGCTAATCTTTCTTGAAATACTTCTATTAACTCTGATAAGTTATCTTGGGTATTTAATATAATATCTTGTAAAACAGAATTAACTTTTTCTTGAATCAAGTCATATTTTCTACTTTTTATTACAGAATCAATAATTTCTTCTAACTGCTTTATATTTGATAACCTTTCATACTCTTCTCTATTGTTTAACCAGTGTTTAATGCCCATTCCCCAAGGATCAGCAATTAAACATACAGTTAAATAATCATCTCTTTCTTCTTCTAAAATATTATTTAAAGTAGATACAACAACTTCCTTTTTCGTTGAACACATTTTATCAAAATCTTCTCTATTTTCTATATCTATTCCTGTTTCGTCTAGTTTATTAATCACAAATATAGTTTGATTTAGTTTTCCTAAATCTTTTAATAACCATTTGATTGTTGGATGTTGACTTTCTTTTAATGGATTTACTGCATCAGTTGTAAAAATAATAAGGTCAGCTTCAGAAATATAATGTTTTGTTTTTTCATCATGTTCTTCTTGCTCAGAAAAAAGTCCTGGTGTATCTATTACTATAAAATCCTCAAATTTATACTCTTCTATTTTATCTGTTGTTGGTGCTGGAGATATTTTTAAATCTGTTCTGTTCAATAGAGCAGATAAAATAGTAGTTTTTCCATCTGAAAAGCCACCAAAAAATACAACTTTTAATTTTTCTTCTTTTAAATCTTCAATTGTCCTATCTATTTTTTCTAAATAATCATTTACAGATATATGATCTTTTGCTTCATTAAGAATTTTTTTACAATTGCTAAGTTTTGATATTGCTTGTGTTTTAAATTCGGAAAATTTTTTCATTTTTCCCTCCATTTTAATCAAGCTTTAATAATATATACTAACTCTATTTTAAACTAAATTTGACTATATGTTAACTATTTCTTCGTTAACATAATTATATATAATCTTTATTTATAAGACAGTATAAATCTTTTCGGTGTTTAGTTTTAAGTAAATTCAAAGCTTTAAAAGTATATTTTTAGCTTTATTAAAAATCAAAATTTACTCTTTAACCAAAAATCAATTTTTTTAGAATCTAAATTCCTTATAGGTAGGCTACACACCCTTTATTCTTTATTCATATTCTGTTGCCAAGAAACCAGCATAAATATTAACTACATTTAAAATTTATATTAAAAAAATTTTCTCGTCAAATTGAGTTTAGCAGATTTTACAATATTATGGGAAAAGGTAATAATTTTGATAAAATCCTTTAAAATCTCATCTTTAGCATTTGCTAAATCTCTTTCAAGAAACTTAGAAGCTATATCCATTACATATAAGGTATGATCTTCTAAAAATCTATCTGGATAGGAAAGCAGATTTGAATTTTTATTTTTCACTATTGCTTTTTTTCAATTAAAGATTTAAGATAAAAATCTACATACAACATAATTAAAAAATTTTTTCTATGGGAAATTAATTATGAGAATAAAGCTTGTACTTAACTCAGAAAAAAATTTTATATCTTTACCTATCCATCATAATGAGATAATTCAGGCTATGTTATATAAAAGTCTTCCAAGTTCTATAGCTAAATATCTTCATGATACTGGTTTTTTCTTTAATGGTAGAAAGTTTAAACTTTTTACATTTTCTAAAATATATACAGAAAAATTTATTATTAAAGATGAAGAGATATTTTATAAAACACCTATTACAATATTTATTTCATCAGCTATAGAAGATATTGGCTTAAATTGGGGAGAAAACTTTTTAAAAAAAGATATAGTAAATTTAGGAAAAAATAAATTATTTCTTGAAGAGATTCAAATTTTAAAAAAACCAGACTTAAAAGAAACAAATATTATTAAAACATTATCTCCAATAACAGTTTATAAAACTTTAACAAAAGATGGAAAGAAATTTACTCAATATTATAGGCCTACAGATTTAGAGTTTAAGCAATTAATAAAAGAAAATATAAAGAAAAAATATAGCATTTTAACAGGTATGAATATAGATGATTTTGAGTTTGATATAAAGCTAATATCAAAATTTAGAGAAGTACCTTTAAAGTATAAAAACTTCTTTATAAAAGGTATAGAAGGTAAGTTTAAAATAAATATAGATCCAGTAATTTTTAATGCTATTTACGATAGTGGTTTAGGAGCTAAAAATTCACAAGGTTTTGGGATGATAGAAATAATAAATACTAAAAATTCAGTTGTTTAATATTTAGTAAAAATAATAGTCAGATTTTAGGAAAAAATTAGTTAATATAATATGAAAAAATAATTTATGAAGGTTTTAAAATGGTAAAAAATTTTTCAAAAGATGATGCAAAAAAAGAACTTTTAGAAAGAGCTAAAAACATTACAGAAGAAGATTTAGAAAAAGTTTTACAGAAACAAGAAGAAATTAGAAAAAAATTTGAAACAGGTGGTCCTCTTGGAAGATATATAGATGATGTAAAGCTTTTATTTTCTTTAATAAAGGATTATTTTAATGGAAGTTATAGAAAAATTCCTTGGTTTTCAATAGCGGCAATAATAGCGGCATTATTTTATGTATTAAACCCCATAGATGTAATACCAGATTTTATCCCTGTAATTGGATATTTAGATGATTTAGCTGTTATGGCTGTTTGCTTAAATTTTGTAGAACAAGACTTACATAAGTACAAAAAGTGGAAAATCAATAATATGTAAGATAGATTTGGATTAGATTTATACTAAATTTTTTTTTAACTTTATTTAAAAGTATTTTAGCCATATGAAAAAGGTTAAAATACTTGACAAGAGAAATTTTTTTATTAACCTAAACTAAAAGGGGTTTTATTTGAACTGTATGGAATAAAAAGCTAAGATAATAAGGATGAGGTGGAAGTATAATGTGGTTTTTAGGGTTTTTATTATTTATCATAGGCTTTTTTATAATATTCATAAGCGCAACAATTTTTTTAATTAAAAGCGCATTTTTCTTAGCAATATTCTTTGTTATTTTAATACTATATGGTCTTTCTGCTGTATTTTCATCCTGACAATAAAAGATCTTGTTGAAAGTATAGTAAAAAATGATAATACCCAGTGAATAAATTGAACTGGAAAGATAAGAATATATAGAAGTAGCTGATATAGGTTTAAAGGTTTAGATTGTAATAGGATTTAGGAATTACATAAAAAGATAAATGCAATTATTAGAGAAACTCTTGATCAGGAAAGTTTAGAAGCTTTCATTGATTGGATTTATAAAGATAATAACTCTTGGAATGTTTATTAAACTAAATCTCTAATTCTTTGTTTGATTAAGTTAATTTTTTCTTCCATAGTGTCCACCTCCTAAAATTTATTGAATTATTTTTACACACTTTGGTGGACACTCCCTTTAATTTACCCTATACCCTACATTCTAATTAGCACCTAAATATAATACTCCACTAAAAGTATATCCCTTAAATATCTATATATATCACTGCTTTCAGAAGACAAGCTATTTAAACTTATTGATTTTTAAGGATTTACCATAAAACAGGATTAAAGAAGGTAGTAAAGATACGACTTTACAGACTAAAAGGTATCTCCGAATCCCTGCTTGATGAGGGGATAGGAGTAGTTGGCAGCGTGAACCTGCTAGGAGGGACAAGGACAGCGTTAAGCTGTCAAACTCCCTCAGAAGCTCCCCGTCCGTAAGGGCGGGGAGTAGTTCACTAACATTTATGGAAAAGATAATCTTCTTATAGAAATTACAGAACAGCAAGCTCTTGAAAACTTTGATATTTTAGAAAATCTTAATAAAACTCATAAAGTAAAATTCGTAATAGATGACTTTGGAAGTGGCTATTCTTCTTTAAAAACTTTAGTAGATATGGTTAGTAAAGAACTTATAGATATATTAAAAATAGATGGTTCCTTAATAGTAAATTTAGATAAAGAAGAAGAAACTCAGAAAATCGTTCAAGTTATTACTAATATGTGTCAGATTCTTAATATAAAATCCTTAGCAGAGTTTGTAGAAAATGAAAAAACTGTAGAAATACTTTCTAAATTTGGAACTGACTTACTACAAGGATTTTATTTAAGTAAACCTCTAAGAGTTGAGGAAATTTTAGTAGTAAACTGATATAGAAATTTTGTGTTGATTTATGATAGAATATTTTTTTGCAATTTAAAAGTAGAAATAGGAGGTTTTTAATGTACGCTGTTATAAAAACTGGTGGAAAGCAATATAGAGTAGAACCTGAATCTATAATAAGAGTAGAAAAATTAAATGCTAATGAAGGTGAAACTGTTGAAATTCCAGCTATATTAGTTAGAGATGATAATGGAAATATAAAAACAGAAGGAAAAGTAAAAGCAGAAGTTGTAAAACATGGAAAACATAAAAAAGTTATAGTATTTAAATTTAAAAGAAAGAAAAATTATAAAAGATGGAATGGCCATAGACAGCCATTTACTGAATTAAAAATAACTGAAATATCTTAAGTAGGAGGTCATAAATAATGGCATCAAAAGCAAGTGGTGGTTCAACCCGTAATGGTCGTGATAGTAGATCGAAACGCCTTGGTGTTAAAAGATATGATGGACAAGTTGTAAAAGCTGGAAATATTCTTGTAAGACAAAGAGGAACTAAAATATATCCTGGAAAAAATGTAGGACTTGGAAAAGACTATACTCTTTTTGCACTTGTTGATGGTAAAGTTAAGTTTGAAACCTCAAAAGGTAAAAAAGTAGTAAGTGTTTATCCTGTAAATGCATAAATAGTTTGATTTTCACTTAAACCTATCCCCTTCTTTAAAAAAGAAGGGGATTATATTTTTTATATTTAATTGTCAATAAAATATTCCTATTCTCTAAAAATATTGCTATTACGGAGATATATAAATAGTAATGATGAATAATAAATCAACATGCAAAGTATTAATGTACCACAACATAGCAAAACCACCAAGAAATGCAAGATTAAAAAGTCTTTATATAACACCTGCACAGTTTGAAAGACAACTTAAATTTTTAAAATTAATTGGATATAAATATTCAGAAATAGATAAAATAGAAGATAAAACAGTTATTCCAACTTTTGATGATGCTTATAAGGATTTTATAGAAAATGCTTATCCTTTACTTGAAAAATATGGTTATAAAGGATATGTTTTTGTTCCTGCCAAACTTGTTGGTAAATATAATGAGTGGGATTATGAAAAATTAAATGTAAAAAAA
Organism: Hydrogenothermus marinus; assembly: GCF_003688665.1. NCBI lineage: Bacteria > Pseudomonadati > Aquificota > Aquificia > Aquificales > Hydrogenothermaceae > Hydrogenothermus > Hydrogenothermus marinus. Next base: position 50,440 of record NZ_REFO01000015.1, on the reverse strand, counting down.
GAAATAATGGATTGGGAAGATTTAAGATTTTTAGTAAGTAAAGGTTATAAAATAGGTTCACATACATTAACTCATCCTGATTTAACAAAATTATCAGATGAAGAGTTAAAAAAAGAGATTTTTGATTCTAAAAAAATACTTGAAGATAAATTAGGAGTTGAGATAGATACTTTCTGTTATCCATATGGATATTATAATGATAAAGTAACAGAAATGGTAAAAAAAGCAGGCTATAAATATGCATTTTTAGTTGAAGAAAAAAGATGTTCCTTAGATAAACCTTATGAAATAGGAAGAATAAATGTTGCTGGAAACAGAGTTTTTGTATTCTTAAGTTTTCTTGAGAAATTTTTAAGGTTTTGATAATGAAAGTATTATGGTTAAATGGAAGACCTGTAAAAAATCCAGGTGGTACAGAGCAACATACAGTTGATTTTGCAAATTCTCTAAAAAAAGTTAAAGATATAGAACTATTTTTGGCTGTTGCAAAGGATAGCTTTGTAAATTCAAAATTAGAAGATTTTAATAACAAAATATATGTAAAATTTAAAGCTGAATTTGCTCCAAGAAATAGTTATAAACTAATAAAAGAAAGTTTAAGAATAAAACCTGATGTAATTATTGCAAATAATGGAAATGAATATGTAAACGCTTTTGTAGCTGGTAAACTATCAAAGGCAAGAATATTTCTTTTTAGACATATGGTTGCAAATCAGCCTTTTACTATAAAAAAATTTATTTTTCCAAATGTAGATAAAATATTAGCTGTAAGTGATTATGTTAAAGAGTTTCTTATAAATGAAGAAAAAGTAGATCCAGACAAAATTGATGTTATATACAATTTTATAGATCCTGAGGAATTTAAATATTCTGATGAGAAAAAAAAGGAAATTAGAAAAGAGCTTAATTTTTCAGAAGAAGATATGATAATGCTTTTTTGTGGAAAAGTAGAGATTGGAAAAGGTATAAATGAGTTTATTGAAGTATTTAGGATTTTAAAAAATAAACATAAAAATCTAAAAGCTATACTTGTTGGAGGAGGAAAAAAACTAAAAGAAATAAAAAAAATCTTTGAAGGAAACAAAGATATATTAATCTTAGGACCTCAAAAAAAAGTTGCAAAATTTTATATAGCATCTGATATTTTTTTAATGCCTACTTATGCTAATGAAAGTTTTGGAAGAACTATAATTGAAGCATTTGCAACAAAAACCTCTGTTGTAGCAACAGACTTAGGAAATATCCCTTATCTTATTAAAGATGGAGTTAATGGTTTTCTAACAAAAGTTAGAGATATAAATGATATGATTAAAAAAGTAAATATTCTTATAGAAAATAAGCAGTTAAGAAATAAATTTCAAGAAGAATCTTATCAAATTTATAATAAAAAATTCCATAAAGATGTTGTATTTAATAAATTTTTAAATTTAATAAAATCTTAAGTGATATTAATCCCCTGTAAACTGTAATTTTTGCATTTTATTGATTCTTATCACACTTAAAACTGTACCTACCATTAAAGAAAAAGTAATTAAAGAACTTCCACCATAACTAATAAAAGGTAAAGTAATTCCAACAACAGGTGCAAACCCTATAGTCATAGCTATATTAATAAATGCTTGTGTTGCTATTAAACCGCCAAATCCATAACATATAAACTTACCAGCTTTATCTTTTACTTTACTTCCCCAGTATAATATTCTTAAAGCTAAAAGAAGAAAAACTAAAACTATAATTGCCGATAATACAAAGCCAAATTCTTCACTTAAAGTAGCAAATATAAAATCTGTATGTTTTTCAGGTAAAAATAAAAGCTTAGATTGGGTACCTTGTAAAAATCCTTTTCCAACTAATTTTCCTGAGCCTACTGCTATCTTTGATTGAATTATATGATAAGCAGTACCATATGGATCTGCCTCTGGTTTGATAAAAGCAATAATTCTATTTTTTTGATAATCTTTTAGATGCATCCATATAAAAGGTGAAGAAAAGATTATAATTAAAAAACTTCCTATTATAAATTTTTTATCTAAACCTGCTAAAAATATAATAAAAAGAATAGGGATTAATATAGTAATTGCAGTTCCTAAATCTGGCTGTTTTAAAGTTAAATAAAATGGAATTGAAACAACTATTAATATTTTTGCTACATCTTTATAAGATATAGGAATTTTTGCAACTGCTAAGATATATGCTACAAAAATTACAACTATATATTTCATAAATTCAGAAGGTTGTAATGAAAAAAATCCTAATTTTATCCATCTTTTAGCACCAAGAACTGTTATCCCAAAAAATTTCACATATATTAAAGACAAAATCCCAAGAATATATAACCAAATAGAGTTGTTTACTATCTTTCTATAATCTAAAAAAGGTAATGAAAATATTATTATCAAAGAAAGGATTGCAAATATTACCTGTTTTTTTATATATGAAGAAGATTCATTTATTGTTGCACTATAAATACCAATTAGACTTACTGATATTAAAAATAATACAGAAAATAATATTACAAAATCATAACTTTCAAAAATTTTTTTCATTGTTAAAATTTTATTATAAATTCATTATATTTTTTGTCTGTTTTTAACTTAATTTTTATATTATATGATTTTGCTATCTCTTTTACTATAGAAAGGCCAAGACCTGTTCCTTGAGAAGTTCTTGCTTTATCTCCTCTATAAAATCTTTCAAATATTAAATCTTTATCTTTTTCAGAAATAATCTGTCCTGTATTTTTTATTGAAACTTCTTTTTTATCTATTTTTATTATTATTTCTCCGTTTTCTTCATTATATTTAATTGCATTTTCTAAAAGATTTGAGAATAGCTTTTTTATATCTTCATAATTTGCAACAAAATCTATATTTTCCTTTTCTATTATCTCAAGGTTTATATTTTTTTCTTTTATATCTGTTTCAAAATCTGATATTAAATCTTTTAAAATGCTATTTATATTAAGTTTTGTTTTTTCTTTATTACCTATATTTGCCATAAAAAGCATATCATTTATTATTTTTTTCATATACTCAATATTTTTCTCTAAAATATTTATATTTTTATCTATATTCTTAAAATTTTTCTGTTTTATTAAATAAAAATTAGAAGAGATAATAGATAATGGTGTTTTTAAATCATGAGATGTGTTTTGAATAAACTTTTCTTGAGTTTCCAATGCTATTTGAAGAGGCTTTACTATATATTTTGATATATAAAAAGCAAAAACAAAGATGATTAGAGAAAGTCCAAAAAAAGTATAAAAAATTGTAGCTTTTAGTTTATATACAGATCTTAAGATTTTATTAAGATTTTCTCCAACATATATATGATATTGATCAAAATTTTTTGTTAAGGTAATACCAAAAATAACTTTATCATCTAAAACTTTAAATCCTGTAAAATTAGTTTTATAATTACACATTTTTTTATTATAAAAAAGAAGACCATTTGAATAATTATAAATACAAACAAAATTATCTTCAGGTATTTTTAACTCATTAATAACAGACCAATCATCTGTAGAACTTTCTAAATTTCTTGCAACATCAAAAGCAATACTTTTTAATCTATCACTTATTTCAAAAACAAGTTCCTTTTTATAATAATAATAAACAGTGCCACCAAAAGCAGAAAGTATAATAGTAGCTATAAAAGAAATAATAAAAGTTATTTTAAGACGGGCCTTTATAAACTCATTTAATCTCATTCTATTTTATAACCAACACCGGTGATATTTTTTATTAAATCTTTATCATTCAATGTTTTTCTTAAAAGTTTTATATTTGCTCTAACTGTTTCTTTTGTTGGATAATCATTTATATCCCAACATTTATTCATTAAACTTTCATAACTTACTATATTTCCTCTATTTCTAAGGAGTTGCTCTAAAATACAAAATAGCTTTGGTGTAAGTTGAATTTCCTGATTATCTTTAAAAACTTTTCTATTTTTTAAATCAAAAATATAATTGCTAATTTTAATAATATCCTTTTTTTGAGAAGATGTTCTTCTTATTAAAGCTTTAATTCTTGCAATTAGTTCTTCTATCTCAAAAGGTTTTACCAAATAATCGTCTGCACCAATATCAAGTCCTTTTACTTTATCCTTTGTTGTATCTTTTGCAGTTAGCATTAAAACAGGTGTATCTATTCCTTTATCTCTTATTTCTTTACATACTTGAAAACCATCTATTTTAGGAAGCATAATATCAAGAATTATAAGGTCATAATCAAAATTTTGTATAAAGTCTAAAGCCTCTTCTCCATCATAAGCAGAATCTGATAAAAACCCATTAATTTCTAATATCTCTTTTATAGTTTCATTTAAGTCTTTATTATCTTCCACTATCAGTATTTTCATTTTCTACCTTTTATATTTTTTCTTAATAATATAGACTTTTTCAGTGAAAAAACTATAAAAATTTTTGTTTTATATATTCTAAAGCTTGTTTTTTATCTTTTATCTCATTATCAAGATATTTTTTAAATATTTCAGTTTGTATTTTTGAAAATTTAGGTGATGGTTTCAAACCTAAGGATATTAAATCCTTTCCAGTAATAAATTTTTCTTTCTCTTTGTTTAAAATATCTAAAATTCTTTTAGATAAGTTTTCAGGTAGATATGATATTAAAAATATCTTTGTTTCTAATGTTATACCTTTTATATATTCATAAATTTCACTATTTTTTAAATTTTCATTTATTTTATCTTTTAGATAATAAAACTCTTCAAAAGATTTAAATGCTTTTTCAAAATAATATTTTTCTAAAAACTCAGTAGCTATTTCTAAAGGAAGATGATATAAAAGTCCTAAAAGATAGATTATAGATTTATCTGCTTTTTTGTTAAAAATTAATTCAAAATATAAAATATTGTCTCTTATCTTCTCTAAAACTTTTTTTCTAAAATCATTTAGCACAAAATATTTTATTAAATGATTTAACAGCTTATATTCATCCATTAAAAATAAGATTTCAATTACATTTTCTTCATTAAAAGTTAAGTTTAGTTCAAGATTTATTCTCCCTTCAGGGGCTACTTTTATAAAGTTTTGCTGAATAGCTACCTTTAATAGTTTTTCAGTATGACTTCCAAGTTTAAATCCAAATCTTCCTGCAAATCTTAAAGCTCTAAATATTCTTATTGGATCTTCTATAAATGAAAGCTCATGCAGAACTCTTATTTTTTTATTTCTTATATCTTGATAGCCATAAAAATAATCAAGCAATATTCCAAAATTTTCTTCAGTAATATCTATAGCAAGTGTATTTATTGTAAAGTCTCTTCTAAATAAGTCTTCTCTTAAGGTTGCTTTTTCTACTTTAGGATACGCTCCAGGATATTCATAAATTTCCTTTCTTGCTGTAGCAAAATCAAGCTTTATATTATCTTTTGTTTTAATTTGTGCAGTCATAAACTCTTCAAATTTATGAAATACAAAACCATTTTCTTTTGCAAACTCATAAGCAAGTTTGATAGCATCTCCTTCTACTAATATATCTATATCTAAATTTTTCCTTCCCAGAATTATATCTCTTACAATACCTCCAACAAGATAAATCTTCATATTTAATTTTTTTGCAGTATTACCAAGTTGAAGAAAAATATCAATTATATTTTCAGGAAAATATTTTTTTACTTTATGTTTAAGATTATAATGCTTAGGAAATAATCTTTGTCTTGATTTAAATATATCTTTTTCCTCTTCAAATGGTGATATATGCAAAGATGCAATATAAGATTTTTTTGATATATAACCTATAGGTTTTTTATCTTTTAAAACTGGGAATATATCTTGATTTGAAGAAAAAACTTTTGTTTCAACTTCATAAATAGGTGTATTTGCATCAAAAACTATAATATCATCAATAGAAAACTCTTTTGCTGTTAAATTTTTAATATCTTTATGTTTTAAAGCATTTTTAACTGTTTTTGTAAAAAGTATTCCTTTAAATATACCTTCTTTATCAACTACAAATAAAAAAGGTTCATCTAAATTTCTTATATTATTTAAAGATGTATTTTCTTCTACCACTTGAAAATTTTTTATTGCTATATCTTCAACCTTTCTATCTTTTAAAATCTGTTTTAAAACAAGAGTTTCTATAATATCTATTATTTCTTCATAATCTGCATTTTTTATAGTTGCTGCAGCTGCATTCTTATGTCCTCCACCTCCAAAAACTGCTAAAACAGATGCAACATCTATTTTTCCATTTGATCTTCCTATAATCGTTATTTTGTTTTTTGATATTATTAATATAAATAAAGCATCTTGACTTGAAAATTCTTTTACTAAGTTTAAATATTGGGATATATCAGGTATGTATTCATTACAAAAGGCTTTTGATATAGCTATTTTTGTATTTTCTATATATGAGATATCTAAATTTTCTAAAAGCTCATTAATCACCTTTAAACTTTTTTCATCTATCCTTTTTGATAATATCTCATTTAAGATATTAAAATCTATTCCTTTTTTTACTAAAAAACTTAAAGCTTTTATATCTTCATATGTTGTATTTGAATATCTAAAAGAACCTGTATCTTCATATAAACCAAGAGCTAAGATTGTTGCATCTTTTTTATCAATATTAATATTTTTTTCTTCTATTTGCTTTATAAAATATGTAGTACAAGCACCATAATTTACAGTTATTTTTTTTATATCTTTTGGAAAATTTTCAAAACTTTTATGATGATCAATTGCAGTTATTTCAATACTTTTATTTATATTAGCTTCATTTAATATCTGTTTTATTTTTTCATATGATGAAGTATCTACAATAAATATCTTTTCTAATTTTTTTACATCTATATTTTTTATAATTTTAGGATTTAGCTTATTTTTGAAAAAACTTAAAGCTATTTTTATACTATTTGAATAACTATGGGGCAAATATATATATGTGTCTTTCTCTAAAAGAGTTAAAGCGTATGCAGAAGATAAAGAATCTAAATCAGAACCTTCTGTAAGTAAAACTACTTGCAAATTTCTATCCTTTGACATATAATATTTTTCTCATTTGCCCAGGTGGCGGAACAGGCAGACGCGCTATCTTGAGGGGGTAGTGTCCGAAAGGGCGTGTGGGTTCGAATCCCACCCTGGGCACCATTAATTAATCTTTTAATACATCTAAAAAAGCTTTTGGTATAGATATTATCTTTTTTGTTTTTATACTTATAAAACAATGTTTTGTTTCACCTGTACAACAGATTTTATTTTTTTGATTTTTTAATTTATATTCAAAAGAAAAGAAATATTTATTTTCTATTTTAGGTTTTAAATGAATAAAAAAAGAATCTCCAAATGTTAAATATTTTTTATATTCAATGCTTAACTGAGTTAAAACAACATCTAATCCTAATTCTTCTCTTATTTTTTCATAAGGAAGATTATTCTTTTCTAAAAAATAGCCTCTTGCTTCTTCAAAATAACGGGGATAGTTTGAGTGGTGAACTATCCCCTGAGCATCAGTTTCGTAAAAAAATACTTTTCTTGAATAAACAACCATACCTAAATATTTTTAACTGCTTCCCACATTCTTGATGCACCAGCAATAAAACCTTTATTAAACTCATCTATTTCTATTGAAATAGTAATTGCATCGCTAACATCTCCATGGTCAAGATCAAACTGTGTAAGAAGTGCTATTGTTATTACTCCTTTATCTATAAGAGCATCCCAAGCTTCACCATAAGGCAAAGCTATAAATATTTGTCCATTATCTTTGTGTAAAAATATCATTAAATAAGCTTCATCTGTTTCATTATCATAATCAACATCTACTTCCATTTCCCAGCATGTTTCTTCATTTTCTATCATCTGTTTTAAATAACTTTCAGGTTCAACAATAGCTATTATTTCACCATCTTCGGCCATTCTAACATCAAAAGGTTGATAAATGTGCTCTTCCATAATTATCCTCCAATTAATTTTTTTGCTTCTTCTATTAAATATTTTACTTTTTCTTTATCTGGTGCTTCTGCATATATTCTTAAAACAGGCTCTGTTCCTGATGCTCTAAGAAGTAGCCAACTATCATCTTCTAATATAAATTTTATTCCATCTGTTAAATCAATATCAGCTACTTCATATTTCCCTAATTTTTTTATAGGCTCTTTTCTTAATTTTTTAACTAAATTTCTACCTTCATCCCCTTCTACTTTTAAATCTACTCTTTCATAATAAGCAGGTCCAAACTCTTTAAATAGATCTTCAACAAGTTCTAAAACTGTTTTATTTGATAAAATCATCATATCAAGCATCATTAAACCAGATAATAAACCATCTCTTTCAGGAATATGGAATCCAAAACCATACCCTCCAGACTCTTCACCACCAAAAGCTATTTTTTCTTTCAAAAATAAATCAGCTATATATTTAAACCCTACAGGTGTTTTAAAAACTTGTCTTCCTTCTTTTTTTGCTATTCTATCTACTAAATATGTAGTTGAAACTGTTTTTGCTATAGCTCCATCTATCTTTTTATTTCTTATAGTATGAAGTAATAAAAGTACATAAACTATTTGAGTGCTTACAAATTCACCAGCCTCATCTACAATCCCAACTCTATCTCCGTCTCCATCATTTGCTATACCTAATTGTGCTTCTTCTGCTACAACTTTTCCTTTTAATAAACCTAAATTTTTATCTATTGGTTCTGGATGTTTAAATCCAAAAAATGCATCTCTATAGTTATTAATCTCTTCAACTTCTACTGCTGAATCTCCTAAGACTTTGCTTAAATATCCTATAGTTGCTCCATGCATAGGATCATGTACTACTTTTATATTTTTTTGCATCCATTCTTCTTTATCAAAATATGAAGATAATTTATTTAGATATAACTTATTAAAATCTTTTTTTTCCCATTCTTTTTTTCCAAATTTTGGCTTTGCAGTTTTTAGTTTTGATTCAATCTTTTCTATCATCGAAGCAGTAGCAGGACCTCCATATCCACCTTTTACTTTATATCCATTATATTGGTAAGTATTATGAGAAGCTGTAATCATCACACCTTCATCTAAACCAAGCTCTTTTACGGCTAAGGATAAAGCAGGTGTGCTACAAAATCTATCTGAAAGTATAACTTTAAAATCATTAGAAGCAAAAACCTCTGCTACAAGCTCTGCAAAATCTTCAGACATAAATCTTGGATCGTATCCAATAGCTATTTTATTTTTTCCTTCTTCTTTAAGATAATCTGCATGAGCTTGAGCTACTTTTGATAGGTTTTCAAAGGTAAAATCCTTAGCAATGATAGCTCTCCAACCATCTGTTCCAAACTTGATAGACATTTTTCTCCCCTTAATATTGATCATAGGAATAATTTTAGCATAAGATAAGCTTAAACTCTGATGCTGATTTTATTTTTTTTTTGATTAAAATTTTTTTCTGAAGAAAGTTCCATTCTTGCTTTTATTTCTAACATAGTTGCTTTTGCTGCAACTTTTAAATCCTGTGGTGAAGGATCTGCAGGGGCTAAAGCAGCAGCTCTTATTTTTTCTGCTATTTTTATTGTTTCTTCTGCTGTTTTCCCTTCTTTAAAATAGATAGGAACTTCTCCACCAACTATATACATCTTGCCATCTGGTCCTTTTACATATTGATAATGTACACTACCTGCCAGTTCTCCACCAACAGTTTTATGGGCCAATTCATGAGCTATAACTTTTCTTTCAATAGTTTTCAGCTCATTTATTATTTGATTTATTTTTTGTTGTTTAATTGAAGTCTTTGAAGAAATATGTGTAGAGGTAAACTCTTTTGATCTATCTATTTTATTAAAATCGGGGGCATATATATAAGGGAAAGATATATTATTTACCTGCATCTTTATTTTTTAGAAACGGTTATTTATTTTATAAATTTTATCTTTTATATGTGCTTGTCAATAAATATTTTTACAATAAAAATTTTTGGTCTCCGGTTGTATAGTTATATGGTTTATTCCTTTTTTCCGTAGCTTTTCTTCTATTTTTTGAGTAATTTTTTCTATATTCTCTAAGGGTTGATTATCAAGAAGAATATGAGCCGTTAAATAAATATCTTTTGAAGATAAAGCCCATATATGAATATCATGAACTTCTTTTACTTCAGGAAAACTTTTTATCTCTTTTTCAATTTCTTCTAAGTTAAAACCATGTGGCACTGATTCCATTAGTATGTTAAAAGTTTTTTTTAAAATAGGAATAGTTTCTTTTAATATATATAGAGAAAATAATATTGCTAAAATAGGGTCTATCCAATAGATATTTGTAAAATACATAATAATTCCACCTAAAACAACTCCAAGAGATATTAAAGCATCACTTAAAAGATGTAAGTAAGCTGCCTTTATATTTAAATCTTCTGTATGTCCATGATTATGCTCGTGATGATGATGGTGAAAACCTAAAATATAAGCAGAGATTGAGTTTATAATTAAAGCAATTGTCCCAACAATTATCACAATAATACTATTTACAGTTTCAGGATAGATTATTTTTTCTATAGCCGTTATTATTACAATAAAGATAGCACCTACCAAAAATGCAGAATTTATAAAACCAGCCATAGCTTCAGCTCTTAGATAGCCAAAAGTCATTTTTGAAGTTGGTTTTTTCACAGCAAAAACAGCAGCGATAAAAGCAATTACTAAAGAAAGAACATCTTGAAAATTATGAACTGCATCTGTAATTAGAGCAGTAGATTTAGCAAATATTCCAAAACCTATCTGAGAAAAAACAATTATAAGATTTAATATAATTGTAATTATTAAAACTTTCTTTTTAGCAGTAATATCTTCCAATGTTATTACTTCCTTTGTTTTATAATTTTTCCTTCATAATTTCTAAAAATTATATAATTTTCTCCTTCTTCTAAGATATAGTTTGGAAAAACTGGTACTTTACCAAGTCCATTTTCAAGATCAACAGCATAAATTGGTGTTGCAAGTCCTGATACTCTTCCTCTTAAATGTTCTATTATTGCGATACCTTTTTTAATATCTGTTCTAAAATGTATACTACCTTTAACTGGATCGCAGTAAAAAAGATAATAAGGCTTTATTTTTACTTTTAATAAATCCCTCATAAGAGTTTCAATTATATATTTATCATCATTTATATCTTTCATTAAAACAGTTTGATTTAATACAGGTGTTCCAGTTTGTAAAATATTTCTTACTGCTTTTTTTGTGATATTAGTTATCTCATTTGGATGATTAAAATGGGTAATAAGCCAAACTTTATCATATTTCTCAAATAGATTTAATAAATCTTCATCAAAAAATCTATATGGATTAACAACAAGCTCTCTACTTCCAATTCTTATAATATCTATATGCTCTATTTCTTGAAGATTTTTTAAAATATACTCAATCTTTTTATTTGGTAAAGTTAAAGGGTCCCCACCTGATATTAAAACTTCTTTTATATTTTTATTCTGTCTAATATAATCAAACATTTGATCATATTCTTCTTTTGTTCTTGCTCTTTCTTCTTCTAAAAACATTCTTTTTCTCATACAATGACGACAATAAACACTACAAAAATTTGTAGCTCTAAATAAAACCCTATCTGGATATCTATGAGTTAAACCTTGTACTGGTGATAAAAAACCATCTTCCAAAAATGGATCTTCATAAGCAAATTTTTGTTTTTCTTCATCTATTTCATCTAAATGAGGAAATATCTGTTTAAATATAGGATCTTTATAAGAAAACTCTTTTATTAAAGAAAGATAATAAGGCGTTGTCCCAAAATGATAAATCTGTGTGGTTCTTTGAAAAGCTTTAATTAAATCCTTTTCAGGATTAAAAATTTTTAATATATCTTCTATAGAAACTAATCTATTTCTTATCTGCCATTTCCAATCTTCCCATTGATTTTTTTCAATATTTGAAAAATAGGGAATTTTTTTCCAGTAATTTTCTTTAAGCTCTAACATTATCCTCTACATAGAAAAAATTTACATTTCCAATAGTTTTAGATTTTACAATATTTTTAGATAAAAGCTCATTAAAATTCTTTTTTGATTTTTCAGAAAAAAGATTTTCAATATCAGATATTGTAAAAGGTCTTCTTTTAAGGGTGTTTATTATTTCTTCCTTAGAATAATCAAACTTTTGCAAATTTTCTTCTTTCCTATAGACTACATTTATATTTAAATCTTTAAAATACTTAGCTATCTCTAAAAGTTTTTTATTTGAAACAGGATAAACTTTGTAAGCAGGTGGCCTATCTACTGTTCCTAAATCTATTCTGTCTGGATTTATCTCTTTTAAAATTTGGGCAAATTTCTTAAAATCTTGATTATCATTTATATTCTTTACAACTAAAATCTCAATTACAAGCAAACCATTATAAATTTTTCTAAAACTTTTTAATCCTTCTATAATCTGATTTACAGAAATATTTAATGGTCTATCTACTTTTTTGAAAATTTTATTATCTATAGCATCTAAGGAAACCTTAACAATATCTAATTTTCTTAGTATGTTTTGTATCTTAAGATTAAATATTGTAGAGCCATTTGTAAGAATTAAAAGCTTTGATTTTCCTTTTATTTTATTAAGTTCATCTATAAGTTTTTCTAATTTAGAATATAAAGTAGGTTCTCCATTGGCAGTGATTGTTATTACATCAGGATATTCATTTTTTAAAAGAAAATCTTTTACTTCTTCTATAATTTCTTCTGGATTTGCTTCATTTTCTATCTTATCTGTTGTTCTTGATTTTTCAAGTTCACAATATAAACAATCAAAATTACAAGATTTTTTTTCAGGACTTAAATCTATACCAAGAGATGACCCAAATCTTCTTGAAAAGACTGGGCCAAATATATATTTATACATTTTTTAATATTGAGGTACAGAAGGATCTATTTCTTGAGACCAAGCTAAAATACCACCATCTACATTTTTTACATTTTTATATCCTTTTTGTAACAACCAGATTGTAGCTTGCAAACTTCTGTTTCCGCTTCTACATAAAACATATATTGGCTTGTCTTTTGGAAGTTTATCTAAAACTGTAGGAAGTCTCATTAATGGTACGAGCATTGCATCTTTCTCTTTAATTCTTGAGAAATTATATTCTTGAGGCTCTCTTACATCAAGTAGTATAAAATCTTCACCTTTATCTATTTTTTCTTTTAATTCTCTAACTGAGATATTAATATCATTATTTGTTCCACTACCGAAGAACATAAATTTACCTCCATTTTAAATTTTCTATTAAAATATAGATGAAGAATAAATGTATAACAATAATTTATATCATAGTTAGAATATTCAAATATTTTTAAGAGGTTATTTAAATGAAACACTTAATGATTATATCATTAATAACATTGTCAGTTATAGTTTTACTTTATCTTTTTAAAGATGAACTTTTTTATAAGCCAGAAAGTATAGTAAATACAAAAATAAATAATAGTTATTCAAAAGAAAAGTCTGCTAATGAAAAAAATACAGAAAATAAAGTAATTCAAACAAATGAAAAAGATACACCTGAGGAAAATAAAGATATAAATAGTTATTCAAAAGAAGCATCTGTCAAAAAAGAAAAAGTAAAAAATAAGAAAATTCAAACAAATGAAAAAAATACATCTCAGGAAAATACAGATATCCAACAAGATGAAATTGTAAAAATATTAGAAACAAAAGGGCAAGTAGTTGAGGTATCAAGAAAAGATAAAAAAATATATGGAAAAATAAAAATAAAAGATAAAGTTTTAGATTTTGAAAAAAAATATGATCCAGATATATATCTTTTATTTGAGGATGCAAAGAAGTATAATCTATCTTTGACATTTATCATTCAAAAAAAAGGTGATAAATTCTATATTGAAGAAATAAAATAGATTGTGAGGTAGAAAAATGTTTAATGCAGTTCAAAAAGAGATAATACCTGTTCCAGATAATGTAAAAAGAGCTTTAAAAGAAGTTTTAGGTGAACATAGAGTTTTAGATGATGAGATGGATAGACTTTTATATTCTTATGATGCTACAAGAATAAAGATGCTTCCAAATGTTGTTGTTATTCCAGAAACTCAAGAAGAAGTTCAAAAAATTGTAAAAATATGTTATGAGAATGAAATTCCTATAACTCCAAGAGGAGCTGGTTCAGGATATACAGGTGGAGCTTTACCAGTAAAAGGTGGTGTTTTAATATCTTTTGAAAAAATGGATAAAATTCTTGAGATAGATGAAGATAATGCAATAGCAAGAGTTCAACCGGGAGTTATAACTTTTAATCTTCAAAAAGAAGTAGAGAAAAGAGGCTTATTTTATCCGCCTGATCCTGCAAGTTATAAATTCTGTACACTTGGTGGAAACGTGGCAGAAAATGCAGGTGGTCCAAGATGTGTTAAATATGGTGTTACAAGAGAGTATGTAATGGAATTAAACACAGTAATTCATAATGGAGAGATTATCCATTCTGGAAAACCAACCTTAAAAGATGTTGCAGGATACGATATTACAAGACTTTTAATAGGTAGTGAAGGAACAATAGGATTATTTACTGAAATTACTTTAAAACTTATACCAAAACCAAAAGCAGCAAAAACAGTTAAAGCTATATTCTCAGATATTGCATCTGTTGGAAAAACTGTTAAAGATATATTTAAAGCTGGAATATCTCCTTCTGCTTTGGAATTTATGGATAATCTTGCAATAAATGCAGTTGAAGACTTTGGACATTTTGGCCTTCCAAGAGATGCAGAAGTTTTACTTTTAATAGAGGTAGATGGTCATCCTAAAGCTATAGATGATGAAATAACAGAAGTAGCAAGAATATGCGAAATGAATGGAGCAAAAGTTGAGATAGCAAAAACTACTCAAGATGCGGCAAAACTATGGGAAGCAAGAAGGGCATTATCTCCTGCAGTAGCAAAACTTGCAAGAACAAAAATAAATGAAGATATAGTATTCCCAAGAAGTTATTTACCAGAAGCTCTTCCAAGACTTAGAGAGATAGGAAAAAAATACAATCTTAAGATGGTTAATTTTGGACATATTGGTGATGGAAATGTTCATGCAAACTTTATGATAAATGGTCTTGATCCTGATGAAGTAGCAAGAGCAGAAAAAGCAGTAGAAGAAGTGTTTAATTTAGCTCTTGAATATGGTGGTTCTATTACAGGAGAACATGGAGTTGGTATTACAAAAGCAGAATTTATGCCAAAACAGTTTAAACCTCAAGAACTTGAAATAATGAAAAAGATTAAAAGAGTTTTTGATCCATTAGATTTAATAAATCCAGGGAAAATGGGTATAGATTAAAAAAATATGAATATAAAAAGATTAAAAACCTGCTTTAGATTTTAAAACTAATCTAAGAATGCTATAGTTAGCATTCTTTCCTTTATATCTCCTTTTCTATAAGAAAATAGATTTTCAGAACATATAGTACATTTTCCGCTATCTATTATTTGTTTTGCTTTAACCGTTAGCTTATCTTTTATTGCCAATTCCATATCAAAATATATTTTATTTCTATTTTTCTTTATATACTTAAAATAATCTTTTCCTATTTTTTTAAAAAAATCTTCTTTAACTTCATAACAACAAACTTTAGCATGTGGTGCAATATATGCTATTTCAATTTTATTATCAAATAGATTAATTGCATTTTCGACAATTCCTGATACTATTCCTCTCCAACCTGCATGGATAACTGCTATCTTTTTAAAATCTGACAAAACAACAGGTACACAATCAGCTGTTTTTACACCTATAGCCATATTCTTTTTATCTGTCCATATACCATCACAGCTTATATTTAGATTATTATCATTAATACTACATACTATATTAGAATGGGTTTGCTTTGGAAAAATTACATCTTTAACAGGAAGATTTTTTAGAACTTCTTCAGGATTATCTTCTTTTTCTCTATATATAATATTTAGATTTTTAAATTGCAGATGTTTCATACTTTTTAACTATCTCCTTAAATTTTTCACCTCTATCTATATAATTTTTAAACATATCAAAACTGGCACAAGCAGGGGAAAATAAAACAATTTCATTTTCTTTAGCAATTTCAAAAGCTTTTTTTACTGCATCTTCAAGAGTATTTTCTAAAAATATATTTGTATTGTAAATAAAAGATTTATCAGAAGTTAACTGTTCTTTTATCTGGTGTTTATCTCTTCCTATTAAAATAAATGCTTTAATTTTATTTTCATATTTATTTAATATTGAAAAATCACTACCTTTATTTATTCCACCAATTATTAATATAATTTTTTTATTAAAAGACTGGATAGCTTTTTCTGTAGCATGAACTGTTGTTGATTTTGCATCATTATAAATTTCAATTCCATTAATATTTTTTATAAATTCAAGTCTATGAGGAATAGGTTTAAAATCTTCAACTGATTTTTTAATTTTTTCAGGGTTTATACCAAGATTTAAAGTAGTTAAAACTGCAAAAGCTATATTCTCAAGGTTATGTTTTCCTTTTAATTTTAAATTATTAATATCAATTTCTATATTTTCTATCTTTAATAAATTTTCATTTATATATTTATTTATATCTACTGTTAAAGTTTTAGGACAGGTTTTGCCCTTTATAAGATTTTTAATTTTTGAATTAATTATTAATAAATCATCTTTTGTTTGATTTTTTATTATTTTTAGTTTGCTTAAAATATAATGTTTTCTTTTTTTATGCCAATCTAAATGGTCTGTATCTATATTTAAAATTAAAGATATATCTGCCTTAAAATTTTTTATTGAATATAACTGAAATGAAGAAAGCTCTAAAACTGCTATTGAATTATTATTGTTTTTTTCAACTATTTCTAAAAAAGGAATTCCATAATTTCCACCAATATAAACATCTTTCTTTGCATCTTTTAAAATTTTGTATATTAATGAAGATGTTGTTGTTTTTCCATCTGTTCCTGTAATTGCTATGATTTTACCTTTATAAAATCTATATCCAAACTCTATATCAGAAATAATTGGAATTTTATTTTTTTTAGCTAATTTAAAAATATTATGATAAAAAGGTATTCCTGGTGAAACTATTATTTCTTTAACTTTGTTTAAAATATCTGAATTAAAATCTTTATCATCTACAAGTTTAGCATTAATATTATGCCTTTCACAAAACTTATAAACAGAACTTCCTGTTTTTCCTTTTCCATAAATAAGAATCATAGATTTTAAAAACCTGCTAATTCTTTTAATTTTTCTTTTGGTATAGAACGATATTCATCATAAACTTTTTTTGATAAATCTGCATAATTTGATAATCCCCCTTTACCATCTAAATACCTAAAATTGGCAATTCTCATTTTTAAACTACTTGAACTTACGCCAATAAGATTTGCAACGTCTTCTGCTGTTGGATAAGATTTAGGATATCCATACAAATATATATATAGGACTTTTAAATCATCTTCTTTAGTCCATTTATGTTTCATTTTAATGAGTCTCCTATTAAAGTATTTTTTATAAAAAATAACTAGTTTTATAAATAAAAGCAATACACTATATCCTTAATATAGACTCTTAAGGATTTTATGGGATAAAAATATAGAAGCAGTTTTATCTAAGTAGTCATTTGAATTTCCACATTTTGGAGAAAATATGCAAGAAGGACAACCACCAGAACATTTACATTTTGATATATTTTTGTAAACACTTTCCATCATCTCTTTTAATCTATAAAATCCTACTTCTGCATAACCAACACCACCTTCATATCCATCATATATATATATTGTTGGTTTATTTGTATCAGGAGAAAAATTTGTAGAAATTCCACCTATATCCCATCTATCATTCATTGCAAAAAGAGGATAAATTCCAATTAAACTATGCTCAACTCCATGTAAAGCACCTATGAAAGATTTTCTTCTTTCTCTTATTCTTTTTACAATATCATTAAACCTATTTCTATCTTTTTCTGAAAGTTTGTTAAGAAATGGATTTATAGCTTTTAAAGCAATTTCCAGATAATCAAAATCTTCTTTTTCTATAAATAATCTTAAATTTTCAAAAGCTAAATCTTTATAAACAAAAAATCCTGGGGTTTCTTTATCTTTTTCAAGTAGAAAGCTTTTTAAAAGTCTTATATTATATCTAAAGTTTGCATTTATAATATACTTTTCCCAACTTTCAGGCATAGCAAACCAAAAACCTTCTGTCTCAAACTCTCTTGTTAATATCTCTTCTTCTGAAAAGAATATCTCGTTTAGTTTTTCATCTCTTTCTAAATCTCTTAATGTATATCCTAAAACAGAAGTTTTTACATTAACTTTTCCTTTAAAAAGTTCAATACTACCTAAATTTTTACTATCTTCTATTTCTATAACATCAATAAAACTTTCTTTTAAGGGTTCTGTAATATAAGAAACAGAAGTTTTTACCACATAAATAGTTTTTTCTTTCTGATCTATATGCTCAACTGCAAATTTTTCTCCATTATGTAGATAAATGGCTCCTGGATGAGCTTCATATAAAAGAATATCTTCAGATATATCTCCTATAATTTTATTTTTTACTGTTTCTACAATTTTATAGCTTTGCCCTGCTGATCTAATACTAAAAGGCTGTTGCTTAGATGCATAAAGTTTATTATTATAAAATCTGATTTTCTTTTCTTTAAAAAGCTGTCTTGCCACTTCTTTTTCTTCTTCTGTTAATTCTTGTAATTTTATAGGAAGCTCATTTGCCATTACAGGTATATGTTTTCTTAATATATGTTTGTTATATGGATTAATAATAGGTTCTTCCATCTGTCTTTGGAAAAGCTCTTCAGGATTTTTAACAAAATATTGGTCTAATGCATTTCTTTTTGGAATTAAGATATTATAAGCTTTCTTATTTCTTCTACCTGCTCTACCAAATCTCTGCCACAGCTGAGCAAGGGTTCCCGGATAACCTACTAATATACAACATTCCAAATCACCTATATCTATTCCCATTTCTAAAGCACTTGTAGATATTAAAGCAAGTATATTCCTTGTAATTGCCTTAAATTCTATCTCTCTTCTTTCTTCTGGAGTATATCCTGATCTATATGGACTTACTTTATCTATTAAATCTTCTCTACCTTTTTTTATTAAAGTATCTTTTACTCTTAAAGATAAAAGTTCTGATTCCTTTCTTGAATCAACAAACACAATGGTTGATATATCTTTTATTATATTTTCAGCAATTAAATCAGCTACTTCTAAGGTTCTCATATTTTGGTAAATCTGGATTACTTTAGGAGGACTACCTGCTCCTGATTTTGAAACTTCAACTACTTTTTCTCCAATTAATTTTGATGCAAACTTTTCAGGATTATGGATAGTTGCAGAGTTTGTAATAAAAATAGGCTTTTTTGATTTATAAAAAGCAGTTATTCTTTTTAATCTTTTTATTATATTGCATATATGAGAGCCAATAATTCCTCTATATGAGTGAATTTCATCAAGTACTACAAAATCAAGATTTTCAAAAAAAGAAGACCAAGTGGTATGATATGGAAGTATTCCAACATTAAGCATATCTGGAGTTGTAATTAAAAAGTTTGGTGGATTTTGTTTTATTTGCCTTCTTTTTTCTTTTGGAGTATCTCCATCATAAACTTCTACTGTAGCATCAAGACCTATCTCATTTATTAAATCAAGAATTTTTCCATATTGATCCCTTGCAAGAGCTTTTAATGGGAAAAGAATAATAGAAGTTGAATAAGGATTTTTTACTAATTTTTCTAATATTGAAAATATATAAATATAAGATTTACCTGATGCAGTAGGTGTTGTAATAACTACATTTTTATTATCTTTAATAAGATTTATAGCTTCTGCTTGATGAGAGTATAATTTTATCTTTTTTTCTTTTAAAAAATTTTCTAAATGTTTATTCTCAAATTTTATATCTTTAAATTGTGGACTTATAGGTAGTAAATATTTTTCATAAACCACTTTATTTTTATATTTTAAAATTTCCATAAGGCTTATAAATATACTATATTATTTATAATTTAATCAATGAATTGAAAGAACTCTAAGGAAATTTATTTTTTATCTTACATTTATTATTAAGATAAATATTTTAATTATGCATATTTTGAAATAGTTCCATTTGGATTTTCTGGCGGTTTAATTTCAGGAGAAGACTGGACTGCTTTGGAACTATCTGTTTGCACATTTTGAGCAGGAAGCATTTGTAATATATCATTTACAAGCTGTTTTTGTAAATCCATCATATCTTTATAAAGTCTTACTTGAGCTTCTGCTTGATTTTTTATTTCCATAACAATCACCTTCTTTTCAATTATTTAAACATAAATATAAAGTATCTCTAAAAATTTGCAATCTAATTAAGCAACTCTATTTCTATCTTTACCTTCTAAAAATGCTTTAATATTTTCTGCTATTTCATTTATTAATGTTTTTCTTGCTTCAATACTTGTCCACGCAATATGTGGAGTAATAAAAAGTTTTTCTTTATTCTTTATTTTTAAAAGTGGATTATCTGGAGTTATTGGCTCTTTTTCTAAAACATCAAGACCTGCTCCTGCAATAATATCTTCATTTAGTGCTTTTGCCAAGTCTTGTTCTTTAACAATGCCACCTCTACCAAGATTTAAAAGAATTGCTGATTTTTTCATTAATTTTATCTGCTCATATCCTATTAAACCTTTTGTTTTTTCATTTAAAGGTGCATGGATTGAAACAATATCTGAACTTTTTAAAAGCTCTTCTAAGGAAACTCTTTCATATTTTTCTTTTCTTTCTACTCCAGATGTTGAATAATAAATAACATTACAACCAAAGCTTTCTGCTACCTCTGCAACTCTTCTTCCAATTGTTCCAAGACCAATTATTCCCCAAGTTTTTCCTTGTATCTGCCAAAAAGGTTTTCCTATATGTGTAAAAATATCACTTTTTGCATATTCCCCAGATTTAACATACTCATCGTAGTATTTTAAATGCTCAAGTAAATAAAAAAGCATTGCAAATGTATGTTGAACAACACTTTCAGTAGAATATCCTGCTACATTTCTAACTTGAATACCTTTTTCTTTTGCATAATTAATATCTATATTGTTGTATCCTGTAGCTGCTTCACATATTAATTTTAGATTTTTGGCATTGTCAATTATCTCTTTATCAATTACAACTTTATTTGTAATAATAATATCTGCATCTTTAGTCCTTTCTAAAGCAAGCTCTTTTGATAAAGTAGTTTTATAAGATATAAACTCTCCAAACTGGTTAAAAATAGAAAGATCTATATCATCTCCAACTGTTTTCGAGTCTAAAAATACTATTTTCATTTTTAACTCCTATTAAAAAGTTCTTCTAAGATGGATATTTCTATCTTATTTTTTATATTTTTTAAAGATTTTACAAAATATTTCTTTGCTTTTTCTTGTATCTCTGAAATATTCCCCTCAAATACTGCTTTTTCATTATCTTTTTCAACAGTCATAATATATATATTTCTTTCTGTATCAAGTTCTAAAGTGATGCTTATACCTTTATCTGTTTTAATTTTTTCTATTAATTTCTTCATCTTGCACCTCTTTTAATGCTTTTATTAAATTTTCAATTTCTTCATATTTATGATTATAACTCAAAGTTATTCTTAATCTACATTCTCCTTCCGGCACTGTTGGAGGTCTTATTGCTTGTACAAAAAATCCTTTTTCAAGTAGTTTATCTCTATAGTATATAGCTCTTTCTGGTGTATTTAATATTAAAGAGATAATAGGAACACCATAATATTTTATATTAAATTCTCTTTCTTTTAATTTTTCATATAAATATTTAGCTTTTTGTAAAACATCTTTTCTTCTTTCTGGCTGATTTATTAATATCTTAAGATTTTCTAAGGATATAAAATTTTGTATCGGAGACAAAGCAGTTGTAAATATAGCTGTTCTCATTTTGTTTACTAAATAATCTATTAAAAGATTTGTGCCACATATGAAAGATCCATAACTTCCAACTGCTTTTGATAAAGTCCCCATCTGAACAACTCTTTTATTTGGTTTTAACCCAAAATGAAATAAACTGCCTTTTCCTTCTCCTAAAATCCCTGTTGAATGAGCATCGTCTATAATTAAAACTGCATCATATTTTTCTGCAATTTCATATAATTTATCCAGTTTTGCAATATCTCCTTCCATACTAAAAACACCATCAGTTATTATAAATCTATTTCCATTAACCTTTTCTTTTTTTATCTTTTCTTCTAAATCTTCAATATTGTTATGTTTATAAATAACTTTTTTAGCTTTAGAAAGTCTAATACCATCTATTATTGATGCATGATTTAAACTGTCAGAAAAGATAATATCTTTTTCAGTTGTAATGGCAGATATTAAACCAACATTAGCAAGATAACCAGAACCTACCACAATACAGTTTTCTGTTTCTTTAAAAGAAGAAAGTTTTTCTTCTAATTTCTTTTGAATCTCTGTATATCCAGAAATATGTGTAGATGCACCACTTCCAAGAGAAAGATTTTTTATATTTTTGCATAAATTCTCTTTTGTAATTGGATTATCTTTTAATCCAAGATAGTCATTAGATGAAAAATTTATTATGTTTTCTTTTAATATTAGTCTATTTCTTTTAAGTTCCTTTATTTCTAAGGATTTTAAGCTGTTTAGTAAAAATTTTTCAAAATTCATCATAATTGACTTGAAGGTTAACTTTAGTTATCATTTATTAACTCTGGGGGAAAAAATTTATAGCTATGTATAATATTATAGATATAAAAAAAATTATATCTTATTTATATTTAATCGCCACATCCAGCATTATTATATATGCTATTATACATTATTTTTACGGTGATTTAAAAGCTTACTTGCCATTTTATATAGTATCTGAAATTGGACTTACATCTGGATTTATATATCTACAAAGAACAAATAAATACGAAATATCTATATTAATAATGCTTATTTCTTCAGCAGTAGTTACATATGCTGCATTTTCTTTGGTGGAATAAATAATTTTGGATTAATATGGTCTATTCTTTTAGTAGCTATCTCTTATCATCTTCTTCCTGTAAGAATAGCAAATATATTTAATTTTTCATATTTATTTGTATTGATATTTACTACAATTGCCCATTTAATAGGTATTATAAATTTACCATACAAACCTATCTCCTATATAACTTTTTATTTAGCAATCTTTTTGATTATATATATTGGTAATAGCTTTATTAAAGAAACTGTTAATACTTTAAATCTTCTTTATGAAGTAGCAAATTTTGATACTTTAACTAATGTTTATAATAGAAGAAAATTATATGAAATATTAGAGTATGAAATTGAAAAAGTAAAAAGATATAAGAGGCCTTTATCTCTAATGATTATAGATATAGATGATTTTAAAAAAATAAATGATACTTATGGACATAATTTTGGTGATGAAATTTTAAAAGAAGTTGCAAAAATTTTAAAATCAAATATTAGAAAGATTGATTATGTTGGGAGATTAGGAGGTGAAGAATTTCTTGTTATTTTACCTGAGACAACTAAGGAAGAAGCTTTCTTCGTTGGAGAAAAATTAAGATCTGCAGTAGAAAGATATTTTGAAGCAAACTATGGTAAAAAACTAACAATCTCAATAGGTATTTCTGAACTTGATGAATCTTTATTATGTAATGAAGATTGTAAACTAGAAAAAATTATATTAGATTTAATTGAAGTTGCTGATAAATCTCTTTATATAGCAAAAAGAAATGGAAAAAATATGGTAATTATATCTTAATGCGCCCGGAGGGACTTGAACCCCCAACCTTGTGATCCGTAGTCACATGCTCTATCCAGTTGAGCTACGGGCGCGAAATTAAGCAATGGATTTTAGCTTTTCTTCTTGATCTTTCAATATAAGTTGATCTATTATTTCGTCTAAATCACCATCTAATATTTCATGAATTCTATGAGATGTATATCCTATTCTATGGTCTGTAACTCTATTTTGTGGAAAATTATATGTTCTTATTTTTTCACTTCTATCTCCAGTTCCAACTTGAGATTTTCTTTCTTTTTCTATTTTTTCTCTTTCTATTCTATCGTAATAATCTTTTAATCTGGTTCTTAAAATCTGCATAGCTTTAGCTCTATTTTGTATTTGAGATCTTTCCTGTTGACAAGAAACAACTATACCTGTTGGTATATGAGTAATTCTTACTGCTGAATCTGTTGTATTAACATGCTGTCCACCTGCACCTGATGCTCTCATTGTTTCTATTCTTAAGTCGTCAGGATTTATTTTTACATCTACTTCTTCTGCTTCTGGTAATACTGCAACAGTTACTGTTGAGGTATGTATTCTTCCTGAACTTTCTGTTTCTGGCACCCTTTGAACTCTATGAACACCACTTTCATACTTTAATTTTGAATAAGCACCTTCTCCTTTTATTAAAGCTATAGCCTCTTTCACTCCGCCCCTTTCATTTTCATGTAAACTTAAAATTTCAAATTTCCAGCCATGTTTTTCTGCATATCTTTGGTACATTCTTAAAAGTTCAGCGGCAAATAAAGCTGCCTCATCTCCTCCAGCACCTTGTCTAATCTCAAGAATAACATCTTTTTCATCATTTGGATCTTTTGGTATAAGAGCAAGTTCAATTTCCTTTTCAAGTCTTTCTTTTTCTTTTCTTAAAGATTCAAGCTCTTCTTCTGCAAGATCCTTTATTTCTTCATCTTGAGAATTTAAAAGTTCTTTTGCCTCTTTGATGTCTGCATTTACCTTATCATACTGATCAAATAAATTAACTATATGAGATAAATTTTTATGTTCTTTTGCAATCTCCTGAAGTTTTTTTGGATTAGATGTTACTTCAGGAGATGATAATTTTTCCTCTATGTCTTTTAGCTTTTTTTTAAATTCCTCTTTTTTTAAAAGTAATGTTTTTTTCATTGCTCGTTAGAAACGCCTTTTAACTCCAAAAATAATGGTTTTACTTTTAACTTACCAACATAAAATGGATGGCATTGGTTACAAACCTCAATATGAACAGTTCCACCTTTAGTAGAAAGAAGTTCAAACTGGTTTCCACAACTACATACAAATTTCGTAGGCTCAATATTAGGGTGTATTCCTTTTTTCAATTTATTACCTCCATAAAATTTTTCAAGAATTGCAAACAAATATTGTATAATTTTTAAATTTCTATATCAAGCATTCATAGATTTTAAGAACTCCTCATTTGTTTTAAATTTAGAAAGCTTACTTAATAAAAATTCCATTGCTTCAACTTCGTCCATTGTTGAAAGGAATTTTCTAAGTATCCATAATCTTTGGAGTTCCCAATCTTCAAGTAAAAGTTCTTCTTTTCTAGTACCTGATTTTGCTATATTAATAGCAGGGAATATTCTTCTTTCCATAAGTTTTCTATCAAGGTAAAGTTCCATATTACCAGTTCCCTTAAATTCTTCAAATATAACATCGTCCATTCTTGAACCTGTCTCTACTAAGGCTGTAGCAAGAATAGTTAAGCTTCCTCCTTCTTCTATATTTCTTGCAGCTCCAAAGAATTTTTTTGGTCTTTGTAAAGCAGTAGCCTCAATACCTCCTGATAAAACTCTTCCTGTGGGTGGTGTAATTGCATTTGAAGCTCTTGCAAGCCTTGTAATTGAATCTAAAAGAATAACAACATCATGTCCGTTTTCTACAAGTCTTTTAGCCCTTTCAATAATAAGTTCTGCTACATGCACATGTCTTTCTGGTGGCTCATCAAATGTTGATGCAACAACTTCTGCACCTTCCCCAACTATTCTTCTCATTTCTGTAACTTCTTCTGGTCTTTCATCAACAAGTAAAATAATTATATAAACTTCAGGATGATTTTTAATTAAAGCTTTTGCAATCCTTTGTATTAAAACTGTTTTACCTGCTTTTGGTGGTGCAACAATTAATCCTCTTTGCCCTTTACCTATTGGCGAAACTAAACTTACAACCCTTGTTGATAAATCAGAAGGATCATACTCTAAATTAAACCTTTCTGTAGGATGAAATGGTGTTAATCTATCAAAGCTTTTTCTTGGTCTTAACTGTTCAGGTTTTATTCCATTTACAGTATCTATTTTTATTAAAGCTCTATATTTTTCTCCTTCCCTTGGAAGTCTTGCTATACCTACTATATAATCTCCTGTTTTAAGTCCAAATTTTTTAATTTGAGAAGGAGATACATATATATCAGACGAGTGAGGATTATAATTATTCTCTATAGATCTTATAAAACCATATCCTTCAGGTAAAACTTCTAAAACACCTTGTATAAAATTTAATCCTTCTTCTTGTGCTTTTTTTTCTAAAATTTTTGTTATTAATTCCTGTTTTTTTAAACCTGTTGTTCTTGATAAGCCTATATCTTTCCCAAGTTTTTGAAGTTCTGCAAGAGTCATTTTCTGCATTTGATCTAAAGTAATATCCTTAATATTTATGGTTTGTGCCATTTTCTGTAATCCTCCTTGATTATTTTCCGATACAAAAAGAACTGAAAATTTTTCCTAAAATATCTTCAGTTGCTATTTCTCCAATTATTTCAGACAGATAATTCTCTGCTTCTTTTATATCAATCATTAAAATTTCTTTAAAGTCTTTATAATTTTCAAAATTTGTATAGATTTTATTTAATACATCTAAAGCTTTTTTTAAACTTTCTTGATGTCTTAGATTAATATAAATTTCAGAATCACTATCTTCAGTTAAATGTAAATTTTTGAGTATTTCTTTTTCTAATTCAGAGATTCCTTTTTGACTTTTTACACTTGTATATATTATATCTTTAAAATAACATTTTTTCTGATTTTTATCAAGTATTAAATCAGTTTTATTACCAACTATTATTGGATTTTTATCTTTTACTTCTTCATATATTTTTTTATCTTCTTCTGTAAATCCTTCACTTACATCAAAAACAAATAAGACTATATCTGCTTCTTTTATTTTCTCTTTTGTTTTTTCAATTCCTATTTTCTCTATCTCATCTTTTGCATCTCTTACTCCAGCAGTATCAATTAATCTAATTGGTATTCCATCTATTTGATAACTTTCTTCTATAAAATCTCTTGTTGTTCCTTGTATATCTGAGACTATTGCCCTTTCATATCCAACTAAGGCATTAAACAATGAAGATTTACCAACATTTGGTCTTCCAACTATAGCAAGTTTTATACCTTCATTTATAATTTTTCCTTTTTTATATGTTGAAATTAATTTTTTTATTTCATCAATAACTTCTTTTAAATTTTCTTTTACAATATTCATATCAATCTCTTCAACATCTTCTGGGAAATTAAGTTCTGCTTCTATTAACATATTTATATTCATTAATTTTTCTTTTAATTTTTTTATCTGTTTTGAAAGTTTTCCTTCAAGTAAATTTACTGCTGCTTTTGTTGCTTTCTCTGTTTTAGCTTCTATAAGTTGAGCAATTGCTTCTGCTTGAGTAAGGTCAATCTTGCCATTTAAAAAAGCTCTTTTTGTAAATTCTCCTGGCTGTGCAAATCTTGCTCCTTTTTCTATAGTCTGTTTTATAATCTGTTTTACGACTGGAACACTTCCATGGGTTTGTATCTCTACAACATCTTCTCCAGTAAAACTATTTGGTGCTTTAAAATATATAAATAGGCCTTCATCTATAATATTTCCTTTATCATCTATAAATTTACCAAAATAAACCTTTCTAGGTTCAATATTATTTTTCCTTGAAAAGATAGATTTACCTATTTTTAAAGCATCTTTACCACTAATTCTTATTATTGAAACTGCTGAAGCTACTAAAGGAGTTGCATTAGCAACTATTGTATCTTTTTCCATTGTTTATCAAAGACTAAAACAGATTTCTCTTAAAATATCCAAAATAATAAGTTTTTCAAGCTTTTTTCCCTTCTTTATTCATTGATTTATTTATAATAAAACTTTGGAAAACTCCAAGTATATTATTTGTAAGCCAGTATAAAACAAGCCCAGCAGGGAAACTCATAAATAAGAAAGTAAATACAGCTGCCATTACATACATTATTATTTTTTGATTTTTATCTGAAGAAGGAGTTATCCATTGTTGAGCTACCATAGATAATCCCATTAATATAGGCAGAATATAATAAGGATCTTGCTGTGATAAATCTGGAATCCATAAAAATGGAACATTTTTTAACTCTACAGTAACTAATAAAACATTATAAAGAGCAATAAATATAGGTATTTGAGCTATAATTGGGAGACAACCACTCATTGGGTTTGCACCGTGTTCTGCATAAAGTTTCATCATTTCAGCTTGGAGTTTTTGAGGATCATCTTTGTATTTCTTTTGCAGCTTTTTTATTTCTGGAGCAAGATCTGCCATCCTTTTCATAGCTTTTAAAGATTTATGATTTAATGGGAATAAAATAATTCTTAATATAACAGTTAAGATAATTATTGCTAAAGCCCAGTTATGGATAAATGAGTAAATAAAATGTAAAACTAAGAATAAAGGTTTTCCAAGTATTCCAAATATTCCAAAATCAATTGTATTTCTTAAAGAAAGATCTTTTCCCCAAGCTTTTTTATATTTATCTTCTATCTGTCCAAGTAAAGAATATAATTTTGGACCTCCAAAGAAAAAGCCATCTAAATTACCTTTTATTTCAGAAAGGGTTACTGTAGTTTCTTTTGCTATAGGTATTACATAAGTTGTGCTAAATCCTGATTTGTTAGCTAAAGCTTGGAGGAAATATTTATTTTCTTCACCTGCCCAGATAATATTACCTCTAATAATCTGGGTTGTTTTGATATCAGCATCTATTTTTATTAAATCTTTGTCTGTTTTGATCAAAGAGCCTATATGTCCAAAAGCTGATTTTTCAGGATCAGGAGTAATTCCATTAATTACAGCAATTCCAACATTATTTAAACCTGAATAATTTAATTTATAAGAAATAGTTTCATCAGGATTTAAGATAAATTCTTTAGTTATTGAAATTCCATCTTTTTTTAAGGTAAAAATATATTTATTGCCTTCTTGTTTAAAATCATACTTAGAAAAATTTATTAAAGCTGTCAATTTTGGATTTGTTGTTATTATTTCTGTAGGAAATATTTTATTTTCCTTTGCTACTTTACTTATACTATCTGTTTTATATTTATCCATATAAATAGATATTATCCTTGCACCAATTCTAGATATTTTTACTGTTCCATAACTAGTTTTTATTTCAACTATATCTTTAAAATCATCTGCTTTAAATCTTTCATTATTTAACAAAAGGTCGTAACTACCTGATTGAGAATATGTTATTTGCTGAGGATTCTTTTGTTTTGGAGAAGATTGATTGTTAGATTCTTGTTTTACAACTTGAGATTGATTTGTTTTATTTTCAACTTTTCCCGTAGGTGGATTAATTATCTGATTAATAACTGTATATCCAATAAGAAGAACTGAAACTATAACAAAGAACATTAATGTTCTTTTGTGCATATCATTGTCTTGATTAAACATCTATATACCTCTCTTTATGGTTTATCTATTCCACCTTTTGAAAAAGGATTACATCTTAATATTCTCCATATAGCTTTAACACTACCTTTTAAAACACCATACTTTTCTATAGCCTCTATACTATAATGGGAACATGTAGGATAATACCTGCAAGAAGAAGGAAATGCAGGTGAGATAAATCTCTGATAGAACTTAATAAAATTAATTAAAATTTTTTTCATTTAACTCTCTTAAAAACTCTATCAAAGCTTTTATATCTTTATTTAAATCAGACATTTTCTTTTTTAACAGATTTTTTTTTGGTACTAAAACTATATCATAACTAAAATTTTTCATTTTTGGAAGAACTAATCTTAATGCTTCCCTTAATATCCTTTTTACTCTATTTCTTTCTACAGCTTTTTTAGAAAATTTTTTAGATACAACAAATGCAAATCTTGGATAATTAAGATTATTCTTTTTTATTAATGCTATAAAATAAATTCCTTTAAAACTTATTCCTGTTTTTAAAATATCTTTTATCTCTTTAGATTTCTTTATTGTAATTAAACTGCCAATCTTTTTCTACCTTTTCTTCTTCTTCTTGCAAGTATTTTTCTTCCTGATTTAGTTCTTTTTCTTGCTAAAAAACCTGAAGTTCTTTTTCTTTTTTTGTTTGATAAATTATTATGTATTTTTTCAGCCATTTATAAAAAACCTCCTTAATAGTTAGAATAAAAAAAGCGTATCTCAAGGATACGCTTTTAAAAAAAGGCTAAAAATTATATCACAAAAATTTTAAATTATTATCCTCTAGTAAATCCTGCAGAACCGTCGTAGATTCCTGTAAACATGAATATGATTGCAATTAAGAAACCATAAAGAACAAAAGTTTCTATAAGTGCCATACCAATAAACATTGTTGTTAAAAGTTTAGGACCCATATTAGGGTTTCTTGCCATTCCTTCAATAACACCTTGAACTGCAGAACCAAGACCTGCACCACCACCACCAGCAGCAGCACCTACTGCAACTCCAGCACCTATTGCAAGTGCACCATAAAATATAGCTTTTGCAATTTTCTCAGCATCTGCACTGCCAAGATCAGCAAAAGCTCCTGTATATGCACCTGCAACTAAGAGTAAGAGCATGAAAACTGTAAATTTTCTCATAAAGTATGACCTCCTTAGATATTTAATTTATTTAGTTATCAAAACAGGACATTTAATTTTTGGTGTAATTGATAAATATTTTTCAGCAAGTATTGCTAAATCTACTTTGTTTTCTTCTACGTATCTTGTTAAATTATCTTTACCACAACAGAAAAACTCATATTTATAATTTCCTTCAAATTCTTTCATATATTCTTCAAATATTTTTTTTACTTTTTCTTTTGTTTTTTCTTCTACATTAATATCTAAAGGAAATGCAAATAAATTTGCATAATCTTCAGCTGCTTTAACTTCTTCCATATCGTAAAACAGTATTAACTCAGCATTTGATAATTTTGCTAATGTTTTTCCCCACTCTATTGCTTTAACTGAGCTTGCAGTTATATCTATATTTACTATTATCTTTTTGATATCTACCATTTTTTTCTCCTTATTAATGCTCAGGTTCTATAATTGCAGTTGCTATATAGGCAGTTGTAAGAATCATAAATACATAAGTTTGTAAAAATACTTCAAAAAGGTGAATAAACATTATTGGTAATGGAACAAGTAAAGGAACTAAAAATATTAATACTATAGTTAGTATTTCACCACTTGTCATATTTGCAAAAAGACGAAGAGCAAGAGTTAAAGGTCTACTTAAATGAGATATTATTTCTATTATAAAATATAAAGGAGCCATCCACTTTATTGGTCCAAAAAAATGGCTAAAATATTTAAAAAATCCTTGTTCTCTAATTCCTTCAAAGTTATAGTAAAAGAATACAAGAAGAGCTAAAGCAAAGGTAGTATTTATATTGGCAGTAGGAGCTTCAAGTCCTGGTATCATTCCAAGTAGATTACCAAAGAATACAAATAAGCCAATACCTGCAACTAAAGGGAAGTATTTCATCCCTCTTTTTCCCATATTTTCTTCTATCATATTTTTTGCAAAGTCAATATAAGCTTCAAATATATTCTGAATTGGAGAAGGTACCAATTTTGGATTTTTAGCAAAGATTGCAAAAATTGCAAATACAACTATCATTTCAATAATTGTCATCGTTATATGGTTTGTGTAAAGACCTTCCACTATTTCCTCCATCTATCGTTTAGTAAAGACAAACTTTAGATATTATAGCAAAATTTTATAATTATAGTAAAGTCTTAATTTTACAGATTGCTATAGTGTACATATTTCAGATAGTTCAACTTTTTCTATGTCTAAATCCGGTATTAATAAATCTTTTAGAACATAAAAAGATGGAGATTCATCTGTAATAAATATTCTTCTCTCTCCATTTTCTTTTAGATTAATATTTTGATTTTTAATAAATTGAGGAATTATATCTGTAGAATCGACAATGTTTAAATCAGGATACAAATTTTTAATTTCATCCTTTAATAAAGGATAATGGGTACAACCAAGTATTAATGTATCTATTCCTTCATTAACAATATCGTCTAAGTAGTCTTTTATTATAAGTCTTGTAATATTTCCTTTTATTCTTCCTTCTTCTACAAGAGGTACAAATAAAGGACAAGCTTTTGAGAAAACTTGATAATCTTTTCCTATATCCTTTATTTTTTTTTCATAAGATTTACTTCTTATGGTAGCTTGAGTACCTATTACTCCTATTTTTTTATTCTTTGTTTTAGAAATAGCATTTAAAACTCCAGCCGTAATTACATCTATTACAGGAATATTTGTATATTTTTTTACTGTTTCAAAAGCATAAGAAGATGCAGAATTACAAGCAATAACAAGAAGATCAACATTAAAGTTTTTTATTAAAAAATTTGAAAGCTCAAGACTATATCTTATTATTGTTTCTGCTGATTTATTTCCATAAGGAACTCTTGCAGTATCACCTATATAGTAAATGTTAGCTTCTGGAAAATTTTCTGAAATAGATTTAAAAACAGTAAGACCACCTATACCAGAATCAAAAACTCCAATAGACATATATTAGCCTTCTGCTGTTTTTAATTCAAGTTTTGGTGCATCTTGCCAAAGCCATTCAAGTTGATAATAATCTCTAAGTTCAGGTAAAAATATATGCACCATAATATCTCCATAATCTATAGCTATCCATCTTCCTTCTGTATAACCTTCTACATGAGAGTGGGTTAAGCCTTCTTCTTTTAGAGTTTTCATTATTTCATCTGCAATAGCTCTGGTATGGGTTGGAACATCTCCTGAGGTAATTATCATATAATCTGCTATTGGGTTTACTTTACCAATATTTAAGACAACTGTATCTTTACCTTTTTTATCTTCTATTGCTTCTACTATTTTTTTTACAGTTTTTTCTGTTTTAATAGGTGAAACCTCCTTTTTTCTTTTATATATATGTATTAATTATATTTTTTCAAGATATTTTCAATCTCTTTTTTATATTTCCCTTTTTTAGCAAGTTCTTTTAATATTTCTTTACCTTTTATTTTACTTTCTTTGATTCTTTTTTCGTATGTATATAATTGCTCTTCTAAAAGTTTTTTTCTATTTTGTAAAACATTCTTTTTATCTAAATTTTTCTCTTTCTTTATTTTTTCTTCTAACTCTTTTAGTTTTTCTTTATAGTCTTCTATAGTATCTTCATACTGCTGTTGTGTCTTTAAGAGATTTATTCCCATTTTATACTTTATATAATCTTTATCAATATAGTTGTAATATTTGTTGTAAATAAAGTTGTAATAAAAATAAGCTGAGTAAGGTTTCCCAAGATGCTCATATAAATCTGCTATATCTTTATAATGTTTAATCTCTATTTGTTTAACTTTCTTTATTATTTCTTTTGCTTTTTCTACATATTTACTATTAGGGTAATTTATTATTATCTCTTTTGCTTTTTCTTCTGCTTTTCTTACATATGTAAGGTCCCTTTGATAATCTGGTGAAACTTTTAAGTAAGAAATAGCCAATTTATAAAGAGCTTCTGGTATATTTGGTGCAGTAGGATACATAGATATATATTCTTCAAACTCTACAATTGCATCTACATACTGTTTTTGATGGAAATATATATTTGCAAGGGCAAATTTAGCATTCATTATATCTTCAGTTGTCATACCTTTTGCTTTGTATATGGCTTTTTTTAGATAATCTTTTGCTTTATCATATTTTTTTTCTTTATAAGCTTTCATACCTTGATAGTATATATCCTTTGGATAAAACTCTTTTTTAGCACAGGATAAAAATAAACTAAATACTAAAGCTACTATTAATAATTTTTTCATGCTTTTCTCTCTATTATATATTTATCTACAGATAATCTTTCATCTTTTATAATTTTAACATTTTTAGAAATATCTAAATTTTTTAGTATTAATTTTAACCCTTTTTCAAGTAAAGGATTAATTTTTATCTGTAATTTTGCAAATGGTTTTATACATTGGATTTTCTTTTCTATATCAAATAATACTAAATTAATACTTTTTGTATAACCTTTTCCATTACAAATATAACAAAATTGGGATAATTTTTTTATATTACTTTCGTCTATTTTTTTTCTTGTAAGTTCTAATAATCCTAAACTTGTAAATCCTCTTATTTTTATTGGCTTTTTATCAAAAAAAGTTTCTTGTTTTAAGATATTTATAAGTTCTTCTTTTTTACTATCTTCATTCATATCTATAAAATCTATAATTATTATTCCTCCTAAATCTCTAAGTCTTAAATGTTTTGCTATTTCTTTACAACTTTCTACATTTGTAGCAAAAGCAGTTTCTTCTAGATTTTTACTTTTACAACTACTACCACTATTTACATCTATAGAAACAAGGGCTTCAGTTTCTTCAATTACCAGATAACCACCACTTTTTAACCATACATAAGGATTTAATATCTTATGAATAGTTTTTGGTATCTCATAATATTCATAAAGACTTTTATTGTTTTCTTTAAAAAGCTTTATCTTTATATCTATGTTTCCAAAAAAGTTTTTAGTATATTTTCTTAAGATCTTATAAAGCTTAATATCATCAGTGATTATATTATTAAATTTACCTGCATAATCTTTCAATATAGTATAAAGTTTATAGTCTTCTAAGAATAACTGAGAAGGGGCTTTAACTTTATCAAATCTTTTTAATATATTTTCCCATATTGATTTTAAATTTAAAAAATCCTCTATTATATCTTCATCTGATGCTTCACAAGTTAGTGTTCTTATAATATAGCCATAATTTTCTGGATTATATTCAGATAAAATATCTTTAACTCTATCTTTTAAAACAGCCTTTTGATTTTCATCTGTATATTTAGAGGAGATATTTACTGTTTTTACTGTTGGGGTTAAAACTAAATATTTACCTGGAATAGCTATTTTTTCAGTTAATTTTGCACCTTTATTTCCTATTTGTCCCCTTTTAACTTGAACAAGTATAGGTTGATTTAATTTATAATTATTTATATCTTTTACATGTAAAAAGGCTTCTCTATCATTTCCTATATCAACAAAGACTGCATTCATTGCAGGTGCTAATCTTTTAATTCTACCTTTATAAACTCCACCTACATTTTGAAGTTCATCCTTATTTTCTACATATAATTCAACATTTTCGTTATTTTCTCTTATTATATAAATAATTAAATTTGTAGATGTTAAAATTATTAAATCTCTATCCAATCTAAAAAACCACAATAAAATCTTATCTTCTTAAGTTTAACATATGATTATTAAGAATTGTAAGAGTTTAGTTTGATATGGCTTGATTTACATAAAATAAAACTTGATCTAAATTTATTTTTTCTTTAGCAGAAGTTAAAATTACAGGAATAGTATCATCAAGTTCTAAAACTTCTTTTATTATCTTTTTTGCTTTTGCTTTTTCACTTTGATTTAATTTATCCAGTTTTGTTCCAACAACTATATATGGTATTTCTAAAGCTTCTAAATACTCTTTCATTATAAAATCAAGGTTTGTAGGTTTATGTCTACTATCAACAAGAAGTATAACAAGTTTTAGATTTTCTCTTGTTTGAAAATATAAATCCATCATTTTTTGCCATTTTTTTCTTTCTGCTTTAGAAACAGAGGCATAACCATAGCCAGGAAGATCAACAAAATAAAAGTTATCATTTATTTTAAAAAAGTTTATAAGCCTTGTTTTTCCTGGTGTGGCACTAACTTTTGCTATCTTTTTATTTAAAAGGGAATTTATTAAAGAAGATTTCCCAACATTTGACCTTCCTACTATGGCAACCTCAGGTTTATCTGGTGGAGGATAATCTTCAGGTTTTACTGCACTTTTAATAAATTCAACCTTTTTAATTTTCATTTTAGCTGGCTTTTTCTACTTCTTTTTCCCTTTCAAAAATAAATTTAGGTTTTGATTTATTTTTTACAGTATCTTCTGTTATTATTATCTTTTTAAGACCTTTTTTCTTTAAAGAAGGAACTTCATACATAATATCAAGCATAATTTCTTCAACTATAGCCCTTAAACCTCTGGCACCTGTTTTTCTTGCTATTGCTTCCTTTGCAATCTCTCTTATAGCTTCTTCTGTAAATTCTAATTCTATACCTTCTAATTCCATTAATTTTTTGTATTGTTTTATAAGAGCATTTTTAGGTTCTGTTAATACTCTTACCAGAGCGTCTTCATCAAGTTCTTCTAATGTAGCTATAACAGGAATTCTACCAACAAATTCAGGTATAAGGCCATAATGAATTAGATCTTCAACTCTAACTTGTTTTAATAAATCTTTTTCTTCCTGTTTTGTTTTTACATCAGATGTAAATCCTATAGATTTTTTACCAATTCTTTTTCTTATAATATCTTCAAGGCCAACAAATGCTCCACCAAGAATAAATAGGATATTAGATGTATCTATTTGTAAAAATTCTTGGTGAGGGTGTTTTCTTCCACCTTGAGGTGGGATATTTGCAACAGTTCCTTCTAATATTTTTAAAAGGGCTTGCTGAACACCTTCACCTGATACATCTCTTGTAATAGATGGATTTTCTCCTGATTTTTTAGCTATTTTATCTATCTCATCTATATAAATAATGCCTTTCTCTGCTTTTTCTATATCATAATCTGCTGCTTGAACAAGCCTCACAAGAATACTTTCTACATCTTCACCAACATATCCTGCTTCTGTAATGTTTGTAGCATCTGCAATTGCAAATGGAACATTTAATATTTTTGCCAAGGTTCTTGCAAGTAATGTTTTACCAGAACCAGTAGGTCCTATTAAAAGAATATTACTTTTTTCAAGTTCTACATCTTCTTCATTAAAAGCTGATTGTTTTTCTTTAAAAAGTATTCTTTTATAATGATTGTAAACTGCTACAGAAAGAATTTTTTTAGCTCTTTCTTGTCCTATTACATACTCATCTAATTTTTTCTTTATTTCTTCAGGGGTTGGAAGTTCTTTTAGCTGTTCTTCTGTATTTTCCGTATTCTGCAGTTCTTCTTTTATTAAAAGATTACATTGATTTATACAATCATCACATATATAAATATCATCTGGTCCTGCTATTAAAACTTTTGCTTCTTCTTTACTCTTTCCACAAAAAGAGCATTTATCTTTACTCATTAATCTCCTCTTTTAAGTAAAACTTTATCTATTAAGCCATACTCTTTGGCTTCTTCTGCTGACATAAAATAGTCCCTTTCTGTATCTTTTTCAATCTTTTTAACAGATTTTCCTGTAAATTCTGCTAATTTTTCATTAAGGTATTTTTTAAGTCTTAATATCTCTTTAGCATGTATTTCTATGTCTGTAGCTTGTCCTTGAAAACCTCCTAATGGTTGGTGAATCATAATTCTGGAACTTGGAAGAGCATATCTTTTCCCTTTTGTACCTGCTGCAAGTAAAAATGCTCCCATTGATGCTGCTTGTCCCATACATATTGTAACAACATCAGGTTTTATATACTGCATAGTGTCATATATTGCAAGCCCTGCAGTAACTACTCCCCCCGGAGAGTTTATATAAAGATATATATCTTTATCTGGATCTTCTGATTCTAAAAATAAGAGCTGGGCTATAACAAGATTTGCTATATGGTCGTCAATTGGAAAACCAAGAAGTACTATTCTATCTTTTAAAAGTCTTGAATAAATATCATAAGCTCTTTCTCCTCTTGGAGTTTGCTCAACAACTATAGGAACTAACTGACTTACTATTTTATCTATTTCATTTTTATTTTTGCTCATTTGTTTCCTCCTGTTTTTCTTCAACTTCTTTTGTTTCTTCTAAAGGTTGTCCTTCTACCTTACCATATTTTGCTTCATACTCTTCTTTAGTCATTTCCACAATTTTAACTTTTTCTTTTAGTAAATCAAGAACTTTATCTCTTAATAAATTATATTTAATTCCTGCTAAAGCTCCTTGCTCTTCTATAATTTGTTTCATTTGCTGTGGAGATATTTGGTATTCTTGAGCCATTTTTTCTATTTCTTGGTTTAATTCTTCGTCTGTTACTTCTATTCCTTCTTTATCTGCTATTTTGTTTAAGATAAATGCAAGTTTAACATTTTTTATAGCTGTAGCTTCAAGACCTTGAGCCGCTGCCATTAACATATCTTGATTTGGTTTTACACCAAACTGTTCAAGCTGTCTCATATAATTTTGCAATAAAACTTCTAATTCTGCTTGAACTAAAGAAGTAGGTACTTCAAAATCATACTGCTCTGCTAATTTATCTAATATTTTTTGTTTTAATTCTGCTTCTTTTGCTTCTTTTACTTGTTTTTCTAAATCTTCTTTTATTTTCTTTTTAGCTTCTTCTAAATTTTCTCCAAGGCCAAGTTCTTTTACAAACTCATCATTAAATTCAGGAACTATTTTTTTCTTAACTTCTAAAACTTCTATATCAACAGTTGCTTTACCAAATTCTTCACCTTTTTCATTATAAAGTGGCACATTTTCTAAATGTATTTTATCTCCTACTTTTTTACCTTTTAATTCATCTTCTATTTCTTTTCTTAATTGGTTTGCACCTATTATAGCTTCTATTTCATCTTCTTCTGTATTTCCTTTCTCATCTGTTATTTTATAGTGTAGTTTAACTAAATCGCCTTCTTCTATAGCTTTATCTTCAGTTTCATATTTTGCATTTTCTTCTAAAAGTCTTTGGATAGCTTTTTCCACATCTTCATCTGATACTTCATATTTGATCATCTCTATTTCAAGTCCTTCATAATCTTTTAGTTCAAATTCTGGTGCAACTTCAAATCTAACTTTAAAACTTAATTTACTATCATTTTCTATTTTTATTTCTCCTAAATCTAAATTAGGAGACACTGGTGCTAAATCTTTTTCTTTTAAAATTTCTGGTAAATGTTTATTTATATATTTTTTTGCAACTTCTTCATTAATTGCATCTTTGTATTTAGCTTTTATTATTGAAGGAGGAACATGTCCTTTTCTAAATCCAGGTAAAGAAACATTTTTTGAAACTTCTTTTAATACAGAGTTTACTAAATCTTTTATTTCTTGTCCTTCATCTTCAATAGTTAAAGTTCTTAAAAGCCCTTTTTCTTCAACTGCTACATTCATTCCTTTCTTACTCCTTTTATATTAATTTTATTTTCAGCAAAATATTCTTATATTATATACTAAACAGAAAAAAGGTAGCTATTTTTAGGTATTTCCTGTAATCTTTTAATTGAAAGGTTAACATAATTTTCGTCTATCTCAACTCCTATAGCCTTTCTTCCTTCTTGGTATGCCGAAATTAAAGTAGTCCCACTTCCAACGAAGGGATCTAAAATTAAATCATCTTTATAAGAAAATAATTTTATACATCTTTTTGGAAGTTCTATAGGAAATGGTGCAGGATGTCCTATTCTTTTCTTACTTTCTCCAGGAAATGTCCAAACACCATTTGTCCATTCTATAAATTCATCTCTTTCTATACTACTTTCTCCTTTTTTTAACCTTTTCCATTGATTTTTATACATTACTACAATCATTTCAACAGGAGCTATAACATAAGGAGCTGAAGCAGAAAGCCAAGAACCCCAAGCTGTCCTTCTTGATATATTTTGTTCATTCCATACTATAGTAGATTGATATTTAAAGCCTACTTCTTTTGCTACTTCTACAAAATCAGCATATATAGGTTTTAATCCATTTTTATTTTTATCAAGAGGGATGTTAACACAGATTCTTCCATCATCAGCTAAAAGCTGATAACTCTTTTCAAGCCAGCTTTTTGTAAAATATAAATAATCCTCATAATCTAAATTGTCATTATGTTTTCCATAATCAATAGATAGATTGTAAGGAGGAGATGTGATAATTAGGTTGATTTTTCCTTTATATTTTGAAAAATCAACTTTAATAAAATCATTATGATAAAGTTTTATATTTTCTTTATCAAAAACTAAATTAGTTTTTTCTGTAAAAAATTGCTGAATATTATTTGTTTTTAGATTTTTATTAAGAATTTTATCAAGTAATTCATTTACAATATAATTGAAACTTTTTTCTTCTAGGATAGAAATTTCTTTCAATTTTTCAAAAATATTCCATTTTAATCTAATTTTTAATTCTTTAGTTTTTTTATCTGTTAGATATTTCAAATTTATACCCCAACTTTTTAGGTGCTATTTTTAAGATTGAAATCATTTTAACATAACTAAATTATGGAAGAAAAAGAAATAATTAGTAATAGACAAAGTAAAGCTTCTAAAGAAGGAAAAGCAAAAGAAGAAGAAGTCAAAAATTTACTTCTTGAAGACAATTTTATAAAAGAAAAATTTTTCGTAGGAAAACCTTCTGAAGTACTAAAAGATCTTTCTATTTTATATATTCCATATGGTAAAGAAAAAGCAATGATAGATGCTGATTTATGCATAATAAGAAAAAAAGACAATAAACTTGTTTGTGTAATATCAGTTAAAAAATCTTTTAGAGAAAGAGGTGGTCAAACTGCATACTGGTCTATAAAGGTAAAACAAGAAAATAAAGGTTTTAAATATATTCTTACAACTCCTGATGTAGATAAGGAACTTTTCAATCCTAAAAAACCTGAAAATAAAAGAAAATGGAGAATAATATTACCTTATGAATGTGATGGAGTATTCATTTATAGTTATAAAGGAAAAATTTACAAAGATAATAACTTTTATGTTGGAGATGAATACCTTAAAGAGTATATCAAAAATCTTGTATAATCATTGAAACAGAAGAAATTTTCTCTAATTTATTTAAGATAAATTTTTGAATATAGAGGTTTTTTATGATAAAAACACCTTTTAATGCAAAACTTCCTTTTGAACTTGCGGGAGATCAGCCTAAAGCAGTAAGACAGCTTTATAAAAATCTAAAAGATGGAGTTAAAGAACAGGTTTTACTTGGAGCAACAGGAACAGGAAAAACAGTTACTTTTGCTAAGACTATAGAAAAGTATGGAAAACCTGCTTTAGTTTTAACCCATAATAAAACATTAGCGGCACAGATTTATAGAGAGCTTAAAGAAATTTTTCCTGATAATGCAGTAGAGTATTTTGTTTCTTATTATGATTACTACCAGCCAGAAGCATACCTTCCAGAAAAGGATATATATATAGAAAAAGATAGTTCTATAAATGATGCTATAGATAGATTTAGACATTCAGCTACAAAAAGTTTAATAGAAAGGCCAGATACTATAGTTGTAGCATCTGTTTCTTGTATATATGGACTTGGAACACCTGAATTTTATGAAAAATTAAGACTTCAACTTTATGTTGGGATGCCAATTGATAGACAACAATTTTTAAGAAAACTTATAGAACTTCAATATCAAAGAGATGATTATTCTTTTAAAAGAGGAACTTTTAGTGTGAAAGGTGATACTATTGAACTAATTCCATCTCATACAGAAGATACTATTTTAAGAGTTGAGTTTTTTGGTGATGAGATAGATTCTATATCAGAACTTGATCTTTTTAATAGAAATACAAAAAAAAGAGTTGAAAATGCAGTAATATTTCCTGCAAGCCATTATGTTATACCAAAACCAGATATTGCAGATGCAGTAAAACAGATTCAAAAAGATTTAGAAAAAGAGGTTGAAGATTTTAGAAAAGCTGGGAAAGAAATAGAAGCAAATAGATTATGGCAAAGAACCAACTATGATATAGAAATGATTTTAGAGCTTGGAACATGCAAAGGAATTGAAAATTACTCAAGATACTTTGATGGAAGGAAACCGGGAGAGCCACCTTATACACTACTTGATTATTTTCCTGATGATTATCTTCTTATTATAGATGAAAGTCATGTAACAATACCGCAGATTAGAGCTATGTATAATGGAGATAGAAAAAGAAAGGAAAATCTTGTTAAATATGGTTGGAGAATGAAGTCTGCATTTGATAATAGACCTTTAAAATTTGATGAATTTTTAGAAAAAATAGAAAGAGCTATATATGTTTCCGCTACTCCTGCAGATTGGGAAATAGAAAGAAGTAAAGGAATAATAATAGAACAGATAATTAGACCTACAGGATTATTAGATCCTGAAGTAATAGTAAAACCAACAGAAGGGCAGATAGACGATTTAATTTCTGAAATATGGAAGATAAAAGAAAGAAATGAAAGAGCTATAGTAATTACATTAACTAAAAAAATGGCTGAAAATCTTTCAGATTATTTAATTGAAAGAGATATAAAAGCAGTATATCTTCATTCTGAAATAGATACTATAGAAAGAGCAAAAATAATAAAAGAATTAAGAGAAGGAAAATATGATGTTATTGTTGGAGTTAATTTATTAAGAGAAGGAATAGATATGCCAGAAGTTTCTCTTGTAGCTATATTAGACGCAGATAAACAAGGATTTTTAAGATCAACAACTGCATTAATCCAGATAATAGGAAGAGCGGCAAGAAATATAAATGGAAAAGCAATTTTATATGCAGATAAGATTACTCCTGCAATGGAAAAAGCAATTAAAGAAACAGAAAGAAGAAGAAAACTACAAAAAGAATACAATGAAAAGCATAATATTACTCCAAAAACAATCAAAAAAGAAATAAAAGATCTTATAAATCTTGAAGAAATTGGGATAAAAATATATGAAGATATACCCGATAATATAACATCAGAAGAAGAACTTTTAAATGAGATAGAAAAATTAGAAAAACAGATGTGGGAATATGCTAAAAATTGGGAATTTGAAAAAGCAGCACAACTAAGAGATAAAATTGAAAAATTAAAAAAGGTGGCTGTATCCCTTTGAAAAAATTGATTATTTTACTGCTTATTGTCTTGAATGTTGCTTATGCAAAGAAGTTTTTAATCAAAAAAGGTGATATTGTAGATGGAAAATTAAATGTTGGAATAGTTATTGCAAAAAAGCCAAGTGTTAATACCGAGTTTTTAAACCCTTATCAGGAAAAAGAACCCCCTCAAGTTTATCCTATATCAATAACATTTAGTTCTAATATCCTTCAAAACTGTAATGCAATAGGATATTTAATATATAATACAGATTTTAATAGGTTTTATGGAAGTATCTCTGAAATAAGCTGTAATGAAAATGGAAAGATAAAAAATTATGAAACTAAAGGATATATTTTAAATAATCAAGCTATTGTTGGATTAAGTGAATTAGAAACACAAACAAATACACCTATAAAAATAATGTTTATAAAAGAGATAACTCCAAAATAATTAAGATTTGTT
Organism: Hydrogenothermus marinus; assembly: GCF_003688665.1. Lineage (NCBI taxonomy): Bacteria > Pseudomonadati > Aquificota > Aquificia > Aquificales > Hydrogenothermaceae > Hydrogenothermus > Hydrogenothermus marinus. The sequence goes on along the minus strand of NZ_REFO01000015.1, from coordinate 7,220 downwards.
TAACAGTTCAATAATTTCTGGTATTGGTTTTGGTAGTTCTTTTAAACTTATTTCTATTTTTTTATTTGTTCTTGGATGGATAAATGCTATTTTATAAGCAACTAATGCATGATAATCAAGTATATCAGAAGATTTTTTAGCCTCTTCTGATTTTAAAGAAGATTTTTTAAATCCATATACTTTATCATTTAAAAGTGGATGGCCTATTGCTGAAAAATGCACCCTTATTTGATGTGTTCTTCCTGTATGCAATTTAATATCAACAAGAGATAAATTATGCTTTTCCCATTTTTTTTCTACCCAATATTCTGTAAGAGCATCTCTTGGATTTACTGCATCTATTCCCATTTTTTGTCTATTATAAATAGAGCGACCAATAGGTAAATCTATAAGATCATGATCTTTTTTCACAATTCCTGAAACAATTGCTTTATATCTTTTATCAACTAACCTTTCTTGGAACTGTTTTTGAAGTTCTTTATGGGCAAATTCTGATTTTGCAACTATTAAAAGTCCTGCAGTTTCTTTATCAAGTCTATGTATAATTCCTGCTCTTTCTCTTCCTTGATATTCAGATACATTTTTAAAATGATATAAGAGAGCATTTACTAAAGTACCTGAAGTATGCCCAACAGAAGGATGAACAACCATATGTGGTGGTTTATAAACTACTGCTAAATCTTCATCTTCATAATATATATCAAGAGGTATATTTTCTGGCTCTATATTAAGGCTTGGAGGTGGTGGTATTATTATTGTAATTTCTTGACCTTCTTTAATTTTAAAAGAAGGTTTTTTTATTGGTTTTCCTTTTTCTAATACATTTCCTTCTTTTATTAATTTTTGATAATATGCTCTTGAAAATTCAGGATAGACCATAGATAAAAACTGATCTATTCTTTTATTTTTATATTCCTTTTCTACTTTAAATATTAATACTTCTTCCAAATTTTTTATATAGCCGCTCCTTCTAAACTTGACTGGCAATCACATTTAAAATTTGTAGGAAGATTTTCTGAAAAATCAAGTATTAATTTTTTTATCTCTTCTGTTTTTCTTTCCATCATTTCAATTACTTCTTCAGAAGTTAGTTTTTCTCCTTTTATTCCTGCAGCCAAATTTGTAACTACACTCACAGAGGCAAAATGCATTCCAAGTTCCCTTGCTAAAACAATCTCAGGCACTAAAGTCATTCCTACAATATCTGCGCCTATGGTTTTTAAAGCTTTTATCTCTGCTGCTGTTTCAAGTCTTGGACCTTCAGTTGCTACATATACTCCATTTTTATGATAACTAAATCCTAGTTTTTTCAAACTATTTTCTAAACTATTTCTAAGCTCAGGGCAAAAAGGATCTGAAACATCTATATGTACTACCCTTTTATCTTTCAAATACTGGCTAACTAAATCATCTTTAATATAATCATCTTCTTTTGTATATATTCCTTCAAAAAAAGTAGATGCTCTTGTTTTTGTAAAATCTAAAAATTGATAAGATATTACAAAATCGCCTGGTTTATAGTTCTCATTTATTCCACCTACTGCACTTACAGAAAGAATTTTATTTACTTCTAACTTCCTAAAACCCCATATATTTGCTCTATAATTTATAAGATGAGGTGGGTAAAGATGGCCTCTCCCATGTCTTGGAAGAAAGATAATTTTATTGCCTTTGTATTCAGTAATTATATATTTATCAGAAGGTTTGCCCCAAGGTGTATTTAGCTCAACTTCATCAATAAGCTTTAAACCTTCTATTTTGTATAAACCACTACCACCAATAACACCAAGCATTATAAAACCTCTCTTATTATTTCTTGAGCTTTAGAAACTGCTTTTCCAAATTCAACAGGATATCCTATTTTTTGTAAAGCAATTTCAAGACCTGCTATAACTTGAATCATATCCATAAAATCAAAATATCCCATATGAGCAATTCTAAATATTTTTCCTTTTAAATGATCTTGTCCTCCTGCAACTCTAAATCCTATTTTTAAAAGCTGTTTTCTTAAATCATCTGCATTAATTCCTTCTGGTGCATAAACGCCTGTAGCAGAGTTTGCTGGACTTTCAGATAAAAGTTTTAAACCAAGTTCTTGTACTGCTTCTCTTGTAGCTTTTGCCATAACTTCATGTCTTTTTGCAAGATTTTCCAAACCTTCATCAAGGATTAAGTTTAAGCTTTCATTTAAAGCAAGTATTAAATTTATTGCAGGTGTATAAGCAGTTTGACCTTTTGCTTGTTTTTTGCTCTCTGCTTTTACATCAAAGTAATATTTTGGAAGGTTTGATGTATCAAGTCTTTTTTCTGCTTTCTCACTATAATATAAAATAGAAAGTCCCGGTGGTAGCATTAAAGCTTTTTGAGAGCCTGTAACTAAAATATCTATTCCAACTTCTTCAGGATAAACTTCATAAACCCCTACAGATGTAATTCCATCTACTACAATAAGACAGTCTTCAAGCATTTCATTTGCTTTTTCTGCTAAAAATTTAACATCATGATAAGTTGTTGTTGAGGTTTCTGACTGTTGAACTAATATTCCTTTTATTTGGGGATATTTACCAAGTATTTCGATTAATTTTTCTTTATCGTAAGTTTTTCCCCAAGGAATTTCATAATCTATAACTTTAAGATTATATCTTTTAGCTATTTCTCTCCATCTTTGTCCAAATTTACCTGCATTTATAACTAAAACAGTATCTTCTTCACTAAAAAAGTTAACTATAGAAGCTTCCATAGCTCCTGTTCCTGAAGATGCAAACATCAAAACATCTCTTTTTGTTTTTAAAAGTTTTTGAAGTTTTTCTCTTACTTGTAAAAACGCATTGGTGAATTCAGGTGTTCTATGATGTATTATCTGTTGTCCTAAAGCTTTTATTACTTGTGGTGGAAGTGGTACTGGACCTGGAGTAAAAAGTCTTTCTTTAATAAGCATAAAATCCTCCTATGATTAAAACTTTAATTACTTATATTTTACAGTAATTACTGTTATTAAGTTATTTTTCTATAGGAAGATTTTCTTTTTTCCAGTTTAATATGCCACCATTTAGATTATAAACCTTTTTTACTCCCCACTTCTCTAAAAGTTTTGATGCTATTGCACTTCTATTACCACTTCTACAATATACAAATACAGGTCTTTCTTTTATTCCTTTCCCTGCTAAAAATATATATTTAAAAAGCTGAACTGGAATTAAATTAGCATTTGGAATATGTCCTTCTTGGTAAAACTCCTGAGGAGTTCTTACGTCTAAAAGTATTGCATCTTTTGTTTTATTTAATAAATTGTAAAACTGTTTTGGATTTAAATTTTCATAAGCAAAAGATATATTTAAAAATGCTAAAATAGTTAAAATATATCTCATTATTAATTCCCCTTAATTTTTTAATTAGAATATATTTATAACATAAAGAGGAAAAGAATGTATAGAGTAGCCATAGTTGGAAGGCCAAATGTTGGTAAATCTTCCTTGTTTAATAGAATAATAGGAAAAAGAAAAGCAATAGTTGAAGATATTCCGGGAGTTACAAGGGATAGATTAATTTCAACTACTGATTGGAGGAATATTCCTTTTGAAATTGTAGACACTGGCGGATATATCCAATCAGATACAGATAAATTTGCACCTTATATAAGAAAAGAGATAGAAAAAGAGTTAGAAAATGCAGATGCTTTTATTTTGGTGGTAGATGGGCAAACAGGACTGACAGAAGCTGACAAAGATATAGCAAGAATATTACATAAAACAGAAAAACCTGTTTATGTAGCAGTTAATAAAATAGACAATCCAGAAAAGGAAGATAATATATATGAATTTTATGAACTTGGATTTGATAAAATCTTTCCTATTTCTACTATTCAAAAAATGGGAGTAGCTGATCTTTTAGATCAAATAATAGAAGATATTCCTGATTATGAAAGGGAAGCTTTAAAAGAAAATAAAGAAAAAGAAACTAAATCAGATTTTATAAAAGTAGCATTAGTAGGAAAACCAAATGCTGGAAAATCTTCTTTATTAAATGCAATACTTGGAGAAGAAAGAGCTTTAGTTTCTAACATCCCTGGAACTACAAGAGATACAGTAGATACAATCTTTGAAAAAGATGGACAAAAATTTTTATTCTTAGATACTGCAGGGCTTAGGAAAAAGAAAAATATAGATTATGGAATAGAATTTTTCAGTGTAGGAAGAACCTTAGAATCTATAAAAAAAGCAGATGTAGTAGTATTAGTAATAGATGCTGAGCAAGGAGCAACAGAACAAGATCAAAAAATAGCTCATCTTATTCAAAAGTATTATAAACCTGCTATCATAGCAGTAAATAAAATAGATAGACTTCCAAAAAGAAAAGATATTTTAAAAGCTTTAGAAACTCAAATTAGAGAAAAACTTTATTTCTTACCATATGCACCAATTATTTTTGTTTCTGCCAAGAAAAAAATAAATATAGATAAATTATTAAATGAAATTATTGAAGTATATAATCAAGCTTGGAAAAGAGTTGGTACAGGAAAATTAAATAGAGCATTAAAACAACTTCAAACTTTACAAGCTCCTCCTACTTATCAAGGAAAACCTTTAAAGATATATTATGGTACTCAACTTGAAGGAAAACCACCTGCATTTTTACTTTTTGTTAATTATCCTCAAGGATTTAAAGCAAATTATGTTAAATATCTGGAAAATAACTTAAGAAAATTACTTGGATTAGAAAAAACACCTATGAAGTTAATCCTTAGAGACAGACATATAGAAAAGAAATAAAATATTACCTAACTATTTTCAGCAATTTCTACTGCTTTTATCATTCCTTTTGCTTTATTAACTGTCTCTTCATACTCTTTTTCAGGAATACTATCTGCTACAATTCCAGCTCCAGCTTGAATATATATATTTTCTCCTTGAACTATAGCTGTTCTTATTGCTATTGCAGTATCAAGATTTCCATCAAAAGATATATATCCTACTGCTCCTGCATAAGGCCCTCTTTTATCTGGCTCAAGTTCTTCTATTATCTGCATAGCTCTAACTTTTGGAGCACCACTTACAGTTCCTACAGGAAAAACTGATTTTAAAACATCTATTGGATGTAAATCTTTTCTTAATTGCCCTGACACATCAGAAACTATATGCATTACATGAGAATATCTCTCTATATACATAAATCTATCTACATTAACAGATTTAGCTTTTGCTACTTTACCAACATCATTTCTTGCAAGGTCAACAAGCATTAAATGCTCTGCTTTTTCTTTTTCATCTGATAAAAGCTCTTTTTCAAGCTTCTCATCTTCTTCTGTAGTTTTTCCTCTTGGTCTTGTACCTGCTATAGGTTTAGTAAATATCTTTCCATCTTTTACAGAAACAAGTATTTCTGGAGAAGAACCTATAAGCTTTATATCTTTTAAATCAAGATAAAAAAGATAAGGAGATGGATTTATGATTCTAATAGCTCTATAAATATTTAAAGGTTCAGTATTTAATCTTTTAGAAAATCTTTGGGATATTACTACTTGAATAATATCACCTTCTCTTATATAATCTTTAGCCTTTTTTACAGCATTTAGAAAATCTTCTTTTTTGAAATTAGATTTCCAGTTTTCTATTTTAACTGAAGAAATTTCCTTAATTGATAATCTTTTTATATTTTTTTCTTCTTCTAACTTAGATTCTATTTCATTTATTTTTTTAATACTTTCTTCATAAAGTTTTTCTATATCTGAATTTTCATCAATAAATGCAGAGACTATTATCTTAATTTTTTTGTTAATATTATCAAAAGCTATAACTTCATCACTTAAGAAAAAGAATATATCAGGAAGTTTTAAAGTATCAGGCTTTATATCAGGAATAGGCTCATAAAAGTGTATAACGTCATATCCTATATATCCTACAATACCGCCCCAGAAAGGAGGTAGATTTTCATCTTTATATGGTTTGAAATTTTTTATAATAGTTTTTATTTCTTCTAATGGATCTTTAGTTTCTTTTATTTCTACTTTCCCTTGATTGTAACTTTCTATAAAACTTTTCTTAGATTTTATATATACAGATTTTGATGAACCTATAAATGAATATCTTCCAATATTTTCACCTTGTTCTACACTTTCAAACAAGAAATTAAATCTATCTTCTGATTTTATTTTTAAAAATACAGATAAAGGTGTATCAATATCCGAAACAATTTCTTTCCATATAGGTATAACATTATAGTTATTTGCTAATTTTTTAAAACTATCTAAGGATAAACTTACAGACATTTACATATCCATTTATGTTTTTCTTGAAATTATACAGGAATTAATGCACAAATTTCCAGTTTTTTAGAGTATGGTGAAATTAAGATATAATTTTTAAAAGGTGTTTTTATTAATTCAATAGTTAATCTTTTACCAATAATTGGATCTCTTTCATCTAATTCTTCTAAGATATATTCCCAATCTAAATAGATATTATCATTTATTTTAGCTAAAATTTTAGAAATAGTCTTTATCCCTTCTTTTGTATAAAGCCTGAAAATAAGCTTAAAATTTTCTTCGTCATAATGATAAATTTTAATCATATAAAAATTTTAAAATAAAAAAGGGGATAATTCATCCCCTTTCGAATATTACTTAAGTTCTACTTTTATTTCTTTTTCTGATGTTTCTTTTGGAATAATTACTTTTAAGATTCCATCTTTCACTTCAGCTTTAGCTTCTTCGGCTTTTACTTCTGCTGGTAAAGGTATTACTCTTTCAAATTTTCCATAAAATCTTTCACTTCTGTAATAGTTTTCATCTTTTTTCTCTTCTTCTTTTTTAACTTCTCCTCTTATTACCAAGTTGTTTTCTTTGATTTTTACTTCAATATCTTCTTTTTTAGCACCTGGTATTTCCGCTTCTACAACTATATTGTTGTCTTTTTCGTAAATATCTACTCTTGGAGCCCAAACTTGAACTTCTGAAATATCTTTTTGTGCTGGAAATACATCTGTAAATAATCTGTTAAGTTCATTTTCAATTCTTGCAAGTTCTCTAAATGGATTCCATCCTCCAAATGCTGGTAAATTTCTTCTGTCCATCTTACATCCCTCCTTTATAAAGTTAATTATATAAAATATAATATTACTTTACTAAAATTTGTCAAGTTCTTTTTAAAAGGTGTTCTAAAATTAAGCAATCAAAAATAAAAATAAGTGAAATATTATTAAAAATAAGGTAGTAATAAGAAAGA
>NZ_REFO01000014.1 GCF_003688665.1 Hydrogenothermus marinus | reverse complement strand
TGTCCAATTATTATCAGTTGTTCGTCAGTTAACCTGTTATTAAGCTCAAATGAAATAGCTTTTTTTGTTTTCATAGGTTTATTGTATCATTCTATGTACGGGCTTTCATCCCCTCCCTTACGGAAGGGGTCTTCTCGCCCGCTAAAAATAAATAGCTTTATTTTCAGTAGTTTTTAATTTTTTATATAATCCAAAATAAATGTAACTAAAAACTATAATCATTATAAAATAAATAAATAATTTTAAATTAAACAAAGGATAATGAATAAAATATTTAGCTTTTACTCCTCCAGTAATGAATAATAAAATTATAGAGACCCATACAAAGGGAAAAAATTTATCCATTATTTTTTCCATAAATTTAGCTTTTTTATCTTCTAAAATAGAAAGAGTTGGTTTTAGAATAAATAAAGTGTAAAACATACCACCTATCCATATTAAAACAGCTATTATATGTAACCATTCTAAAATTGCATTTATCATATTTGATTCTCCCTTCTTGCTTTCTCACTTTTTGGATATAACATTTTAGCCATAAAAATAGATATTTCATAAAAAACTACTAAAGGTAAAGCAAGCAAAATCTGACTTATTATGTCTGGAGGAGTTATAAAAGCTGCAAAAGCAAAAGCCCCAACTATAAAATATGGTCTTATTTTAATTAATCCTTCTGGAGATACAAGGCCAAGTCTTGCAAGTAAAGATAAAATAACAGGAAGTTCAAAGGTTATTCCAAAAGCAAGAATTAATCTTATTACAAATGATATATAAGAGCTAACTGATAACATTGCTTCTACATCAAGCTGTGTATATCCAAAAGTAAGTAAAAATTTTATTGCAAGTGGTAAAACTAAGAAAAATGCAAATGCTGCTCCTGATATAAAAAACAAAGTTGTAAAAAATACAAAAGGAATTAATAATTTCTTTTCATTTTCATATAAAGCAGGCTCTATAAATTTCCAGACTTGGAAAAAAATAAAAGGAGAAGATACAACAAATCCCATTAATAAAGATATTTTTAAAGCTGTAAAGAAAGATTCTGTAGGCGTTAAAGCTACTAATTTTAATTCTGGAAAAACTTTATGTAAAGGTGTTTGAAATATATCAAAAAATATATCCACTTTTATAAATACTAATACTGATCCTACGAATAAGGCAATTAAACTTTTTATTAATCTATTTCTTAACTCTGCTAAATGCTCAGTAATAGGAGCTTCATATTCAGTAGGTTCAGGCATCTTTTATATCCTCTTTTTTTTCTTTTTTAAAAGATATTTTTTCTCTTTTTGGCTCATAATCTTCACTATATTTTGGTTTTATTACTTCTTTTTCAAACTCTTCTTCAAACTTTTTTTCTTCTTTTTTATCTTCTATCTTTGTTAAATCTTCTGGTAAGGATTTTATATCTTCAATCTCAGAAACTACAGAACTTTTAACTTCATCAACAGTTGATTTAATTTCTCTGAAAAATTTTGCCATCTGTTTAATTGCTTCAGGCAATCTTTTTGGTCCAAGTACTATAATAGCAACTATCATTATTACAATAATTTCAGACATACCTATACCAAACATAATTTACTCCTTATTACAAATAAAATTAAATTATATCCTAAAATATAATATTTATACTAAATTCAAATCTATAGCTTTGCTCACCTTCTTTTTTATCCAGTATTTTTGCATAATCAAATGAAAAAGCCCCTGCTGGTGTAGGAACAAATATACCAATTCCTGCTGTTTCTCTTGTTTTAAATTTTAAAAACTCTTTTTTATTTGGATATATATTTCCTAAATCATAAAATAAAAATCCATATAAATTAAAGCCTTTAAATATAGGAAATCTTAAATCATTATTTATATAAGCAAAACTATTTCCACCAATTCCATTATTTGAAAGTTCTTCATAACCAAATCCTCTTATTGTGGAAATACCACCAAGGAAATATCTTTCAGATATTGGCAGTTTTTCTATTCCTATAAATTTTCCACCTGAAGAAATTCTTTGGGTAAACACAAAGAATAAAAACTTATAATAATATCTAAGCATGAAATTACCATAAAAATACTCAACATCTGAGAAAGTTTTACCAAAAGTTGAGCTAAAATAAAATCCTGAGGTTGGATATATTTTATTATTTCTATTATCGTATTTTAAGCTAAAAGAAATATCGTACTTATTATATGGATTTTTTATATAAATATTGCTATTTGATATTTTGTTTACACTATAATCTAACTTAACTTGCTGAGTAGCCCATTTATTTGGTCTTTTATTATATGTAATATCAAATCCTTTTTTTAATAAATCATAGTATTTATGAAACTGATTAGACCTATAAGCAGAAACAAATAAAGAAGAATACTTAGGTAAAAGTCTGCTGCCTAAATCTAATTTATAATTTGTATTTAAAGATGATATATCTATATAGCCAGTAGTTTCTAAACCATAACCAAATAAATTTTTTAAAGTTAAAGATACAGCAGCTTTAAGCTTTTCTACTGAGTTATAACCTATCAATCCTTGAACTAAGCCTCTTTTATCTTCTGTTAGTACTAATATCTTATTTAAGCTTTTATTTTTCTTGTCTACTTCTAAATCTGGATTTATAAAACTAAAAAGATAAGATTTATATAGGAAATTTAACTCATTATCAAATCTATACTTCTCATAATAATCATCTTCTTTTATATTCCATCTTAAAACTTTTGGTTTTAAATGCCATGTTCCATAAATAAAAGCTTTAGAAAGTTTATATCTTTTACCTGTTTTAATATTAAAAATAGGTTTAACAAAATAAATATTTTTAGATTCTTTAAGCTCAACTTGCATATCAACTTTAGCATCAAGATATCCCTTTTCAAAAAGCTCTTTTTTTATTGAATCTATATAATTTACAAGTAATGCACCACTATAAATAATAGGTGTTTTAAGTTTTGTCTTAGGATTATATCCTTTATATAAAGCTTCTTTAATTAAATATTTTTTACCTCTATATATAGTTATATTTAAAATTAAATTTTTCCCTTCTTTTATATAAGAAATCTGATAATAACTATTTGCATATCCTTTTTTCCTTAAATTAAATATTAATTTTTCAAGAGGTTCACTTAATAACTTTTTTTGAAAATATCTTCCTTTAAATCTTCTTATCTGCTTTAAAATATCTTTTGGTAGTTTGAAATCTGAGTTAAAGCTAATATCTTTTATTCTATATCTTTTACCTTCATATATATAAATATATATATAAGCTAAAGAGGTTTTTAATTCTTCTTTATAAGAAAAATCTATACTTACATCTAAAAATCCTAAGGATTTATAATAATCACTGATTTTTTCTATAAAATCTTCAATCTGGGCATAATTTACACCTGATATTTTAAAAGGTTCCAATTTAAGTAGGTTTTTTTCTTTTATATTATAATTTCCTACAAATTTAATATCGTATTTAAATCCATGAACTATATTTAAATAAAGATAAATTTTATTTTCATTAATCTTATGAAAGCTAAATATAGATATAAAACTATCATAATAACCTTTATCTTTTAGATATTGTGATAATTTAGATATACTCTTTTGTATTTTAGAGATTGAAAATCTTTTATTCTTTAGATCTAATATTTCTTTGTATTTTTTTTCTTCTTTTTTACTTAAAGGTATGTCTGAAAAAAACTTAACATCTTTTATTTTATATCTTTTACCTTCATTTATATTAATTATAATATCTGCATCACCTTTTTTATTTATTTTTGTATTTAGAAAAATTTGTATATCTAAAAAGCCATTATCTACATAAAACTGCTTAAGCTTTAAAGGTATTCTTGCTATATCTTCATTAGAAATATATTTACCATAAAAAAGTCCAGAAACCCCTACGATTTCACTATCCCAAAATGAAGAATTTCCTTTAATACTAATTCCCTTTACTAATATTTTTCTATTAAGGATAATCTTATCTTTTTCTACAGTAATCTTATTAAAGCTATCTGTTTTCTGTAATAAATCTTTAATTTTAGTTTTATCTTTTAAAGAATTATACACTTCTTTAATATTGTTCATAGGAAGAGGAAAGTTTGAGTATATCTCAACTGCATAGCTAAGTTGGAAAAACATCAATAATATAACAAAAAATCTCATATAAACCCCATTATAGTTTTTGCATTATAATATCAATTATGATTTTAAATATTTTAGAAAACTTAATATATAATAACAGATGCTATTATTGTGGTGATATATTCTTTTTTAAAGAGCAAAATCTATTTTGTGAAAACTGTATAAAGCAAATAAGAAAAGAAGATATTCTATATTGTAAAACTTGTGGAAGAAAAACAAATAATTGTATTTATTGTAAAAGAGAACCTTTATTAAATAAAATTAGGATTTTTACTAAATATAAACATCCTTTAAAAGATATTATCAAATACTATAAATTTAACAAATACAAAAATCTTTCAAAAACTTTAGCAAACATTATTAGAGACGATATAGAAAAATTTGTTGAGCAAAATAATATAAACTTTATCTTTTATATACCAATGTCAAAAGAAAAAGATAAAGAAAGAGGATTTAATCATTTAAAGGAGATTTTAATACATATATTTCCAAAATTTTTAATTTCACAGGATTTAATAAAAATAAAAGATACAAAACTTCAAATAGAACTTACAAAAGAAGAAAGAGAAAAAAATTTAGAAAATAGCTTTTTTCTTAATAATAAAGAAATTTATAAAGGCAAAAATATACTTATATTTGATGATATTATTACAACAGGAGCAACTTCAAAAGTAGTTGTTAAAGAACTTAGGAAGGCAAATCCTAAAAATATATATGCATATGTGATGGCAACTTGATATAATTATTTTCACTTAAAAATAATAAGAGGCTATAAATGAAAAAACAAAAACCGCCAGTAGAAGAAAATGTAGATTTAGAACTTGAATATAAATTACTTCATTTATATGATAGATTAAAACCTTATTTAAAATATATTGTAGCAGGATTAATAGCTATTATTTTACTAATTATTTCTGTTATTTATAGAAATGCAAAACTAAATGAAAAACTAAATCAAGCATCTATTTATATATATAAAATCCAGTCAGAAATAGATTCAAAAAAATATAAAGAAGCAGAAAAAGATATAAAATTTTTTAAAGCAAACTTTGCAGACACACCTTATATAAAACTTGTTTATGCTTTAGAAATAAATCTAAATAAAGAGCAAAATAAAAATACAAAAGATTTGACAAAAAAGTTAAAAAAACATATAAAAACAGATCAGTTTAAAGCATACTTTACAGAGTATGAAGGATATTTAGATTATAAAGATAAAAACTATAACAAAGCATTAAATAATTTAAACAAAATAAAACAAAATGATTTTAATTATCTTTCAGCTTTAACATTAAAAGGAATAATTTATAATATTCAAGGTCAAAAAGACAAAGCAAAAGAGATTTTTGAGGAAATAAATCAACTTTCAAAAAATAGATTTAGATATTTTGAATCACTTTCAAAGGAGAGTTTATAAATGGAAAAGAGAGAAAAACTTTATGAAGGAAAAGCAAAAATAATATATAAAACAGATGAGCCTGATAAAGTAATAATGGAATTTAAAGATAGTGCTACTGCTTTTGATGCAGTAAAAAAGGCAGAAATTAAAGGTAAAGGGGTAATAAATAATACAATTGCTACTTTCTTTTTTGAACTTTTAAAAGATAAAGGAATACCAAGTCATTATATAAAAAAGTTATCAGATAATGAAATGCTTGTTTATAAAGTTGATATAATTCCTGTAGAAGTAGTAGTAAGAAATTTAGCAGCAGGAAGTATAGTAAAAAGGCTTGGTATAAAAGAAAAAACAGAGTTTAATCCACCACTTGTAGAGTTTTACTTAAAAAATGATGAACTACATGATCCAATTATATGCGAACAACATATATATGCTATGAATCTTGCAAAACCTGAAGAAGTTGCAAAAATGAAAGAGCTTGCATTAAAGATAAATGAAATTTTAAAAGAGTTTATGAAAGAAAATGGAATTATTTTAGTTGATTTTAAACTTGAGTTTGGAAGAAAAGGAGATGAAATAGTACTTGCAGATGAAATTTCACCTGACACATGTAGATTTTGGGATATAAAAACTGGAGAAAGTCTTGATAAAGATAGATTTAGATTTGATCTTGGAGATTTAATAGAAGGATATAAAAAAGTACTTGAAAAACTGGAGGGGAATAATGAAAAAAATTAAAAAAGCAGTTATTCCAGTAGCAGGATTTGGAACAAGATTTTTACCTGCTACAAAAGCAACACCAAAAGAGATGATGCCAATAGTTGATAAACCAATTATTCAATATATAGTTGAAGAAGCAGTAGCATCTGGAATAGAAACAATAGTATTTATAACAGGAAGACATAAAAGAGCAATAGAAGATCATTTTGATTATGCACCAGATTTAGAATTAGCTTTAGAAAAATCAGGTAAAGAAGAGCTTTTACAAATTGTAAAACAGATTTCAGATATGGCAGAGTTTGTATATATAAGACAGAAAGAACAGCTTGGACTTGGACATGCTATCTTAACAGCACAGCCGGTTATTGGAAATGAGCCTTTTGCAGTTTTACTTGGAGATGAGCTTATAATTAATAATGAAAACCCAGGATTAAAGCAACTTATAGATGTTTATTATAAATTTGGTAAATCTGTTCTCGGAACTACAAATGTACCAAAGGAAGAAACATATAAATATGGAATAATAGAAGGAAATGATATAGAAGATGGAGTTAAACTTGTAAATTATATGGTAGAAAAACCAAAACCAGAAGAAGCACCTTCAACATCTGCAATTATAGGGAGATATATCCTTACACCTAAAATATTTGATGCATTAAAAAGAACGCCTTTTGGGAAAGGTGGAGAATTACAGCTTACAGATGCTTTAATGACATTAAGAAATGAGGAAGCTATATACTCAAAAGATATAGAAGGAATTAGACATGATACAGGAAATAAAATTGGATATATTAAAGCAATTATTGATTTTGCTTTGGAAAGAGAAGACACAAGAGATTTTATGAAAAAGCTTTTACTTGAAAAAGCATCTCAAATAAATGAAAAAGTTTAAAACTAAAAAGAAGTTTGGTCAGCATCTTTTAATATCTGAAGGTGTAATTAAAAAGATAGTAGATGAAATAAAAATAAATAAAGAAGATATTATAGTAGAAATTGGAGTTGGTACAGGACAGCTTACAGAAGAACTTCTAAAAAGAAATCCAAAAAAGGTTTATGGGATAGAAATAGATGAAACTGCTTATCCTATAATAGAAGAAAGATTTAAAAATTTTGAAAATTTTATATTAATAAAGAAAAACTTTTTTGATGTTAATCTATATGAGCTAGCAGAAAATAACAAAATAAAATTAGTTGGAAATTTACCTTATAACGTTGCTTCTTTAATACTAATAAACACTGTTTTTTATATAGATATTTTAAAAATGTCTGTATTTATGATACAAAAAGAGGTTGCAGAAAGACTACTTGCAAAACCAAAAACAAAAAATTACAGTTTCTTAACTGTTTTTATACAAACTTTTTTTGATATTGAATATATAATGAGCGTACCTGCAAGATTTTTCTCGCCACCACCAAAAGTAACTTCAGCAGTTGTAAAACTACTTCCTAAAAAGGATATTCCAGATATAGATAAGAAAAAATTTAAAAATTTTGTATCATCTTTATTTGCAAACAAAAGAAAGATGTTAAGATCAAAGATAGATAAAGATATTTTAAAAAAAGTAGGAATTGAAGAAACTGCAAGGGTAGATCAACTAAATGTAGAAGATTTTTTAAAGTTATATAAATAGCTAATATTAAGAAACAATAAATTCCTAAATTGCCTTTCCAATATATCAGCTTTAACCTGTAATTTCTCCTTCAAAATTCTATCTTTTTCTAATTCGATTTCTTTTTGTTTTCTATCCATTATGAAATAAATTTCTTCTAATTTTATAGTAAAATTTCTTAAATTAATAAAGTAATATTAAAGAATAAGGAAATGGTAATAGGAAGTATAGTTTTTGATATTTATATCCCTCATGCAACTTCTTTGAAAGAAAAAAGAATGGTAATAAGATCTTTAAAAGAGAAATTAAAATCTAAATTTAATGTTTCAGTTTCAGAGATAGGTAATCAAGATTTATGGCAATCTGCTTATATTGCAGTAGTTATGGTTTCACCAGAGAAAAAACAAACAGAAAAAATAATGCAATCTATAATAAATTTTGTTGAGTCAAATTTTCCAGAATTACATTTTAATATTCATAAGGAGCTAATATGAAAATAGATAAAGTTTTAGTAGCAACTACAAACAAAGGAAAGTTAAGAGAGTTTCAAGCTTTACTTTCAGATTTAGGAATAAATGTTTTGTCTTTAGAAGATATGAAAGAAAAAATAGAAATAGAAGAAGATAAAAATACTTTTTTAGAAAATGCGATTAAAAAAGCAAAAGAGTATGCAAAATTTTATAATCTTCCAACTATTGCAGAAGATGCAGGCCTTGAAATAGAAGCTTTAAATAATTATCCGGGAGTTTTTTCTGCAAGATTTTATGATATAGATTTTGGAGGGAAAATAAAAAATCCAAAAGATAAAGATAAGGCAAATATAGAAAAAGTTTTAAATCTTTTAAAAGAAGAAAAAAATAGAAAAGCAAGATTTGTAAGTAATGTAGTTTTTTATATTCCTAAAGATTTTGGTATCTGGACAGAAGGTTATTGTTATGGTGAAATAGCGAAGCAACCTACGGGAGAAAAAGGCTTTGGATATGATCCAATATTTATACCTGAAGGCTATAATAAAACAATGGCAGAACTTTCATCAGAAGAAAAAAATAAAATATCTCATAGAGGTAAAGCAGTAAGAAAATTAATAGATTTAATGAAGAAAATTCTTTAGATTATAAATCTTTTGAGTTAATAATAAATGTGACAGGGCCATCATTTAAAATATATACCTTCATATCTGCCGCAAATATACCTGTTTTTGTTTCTACATGTTTTGATATTTCTTCAATAAATTTTTCATATAGTTTTTTAGCTATATCTGGTTTTTCTGCATTTTCAAAACTTGGCCTTCTTCCTTTTTTTATATTTCCTGCCAATGTAAACTGAGATATCACAAGGACTTGCCCATTAATATCTTTAACAGACAAGTCCATTTTTCCTTCTTTGTCTTTAGAAAATATTCTTAAATTTACAATCTTATTTACAAGTTTATGAATATCTTCTTCAGTATCTCCTTTAACAACTCCAAGAAGAATATTTAAACCTTTTCCTATCTCACCAACTACTTTTCCATCTACTTCTACTTTAGAGCTTAAAACCCTTTGAACTACTGCTATCATTTTTTCAATAACTTTTCTAATTTAGCAAAAGGTGAGTTTTTTCTTCTTTCTTTTTTCTCACAATCACAAGGATTTTCATTTCTATTAGCACCACATATTGGACATATTCCTTTACAGTTTTCATCACATAAAGGTTTCATTGGTGTTTTTACTAATATTTCTTCTCTAACAAATTCATTTAAATCAAAATGTTCTTCATCTTCTAAATATTTCATATCTAAATCTGCTTTATGAAGTTCACCGCTTTGAAGTTTTTTCTTAGACAAGAAAATATTAGAAGTTTCTGACAAATCCATATCAAAATGTTCTAAACATCTGCTACATTCAAGATTTATATTACTTTTAAAATCCATAGAAATAGCATATCCATCTTTCTCTTTTATTATATACATATGTATTTTTACATCTTTATCTGAAGAGTATTCAGATGGTAAATCTAAATCTCTAAAAGATATTTCATAATCTTTTTCTATAAAATTTTCTTCCTTATTTTTAAACTCATTTTTTAAATTTAAAATGTAATGCATAACACATCACCTCTTTTTTTTATTTCAGACTGAAATTTATTCTAATTAGGATTTTATTCAAGTTTTGTAAAATTTTTGTGAAATTACGTATTTACATAGAGGGTTTGTATAAACTCTTTCATTTTATTAATAGCTCTTTCTGCTTTAAGCTGTTTTCTTTTTCTTTTATCTTTTACTTTTTTTGGTAAATCTGGTAGCAATGCAAAATTAGGATTCATAGGCTGTAGCTCATCTTTTTCAGTTGTAATATAGTTTATAAGGCCTCCAAGCATTGTTTCCGTTGGTGGAATAACAGGTTCAAGTCCTTTTATTAATCTTGATACATTAATTCCTGCAAGGATTCCAGTTGCTGCAGAAGCAACATATCCTTCAACTCCTGTAATTTGCCCTGCAAAAAATATTTTAGGATTTTTCCGTAGTTGTAATGTAGGAAGTAAAACCTTTTGAGATTGGATAAAGGTATTTCTATGTATAGAACCCAGTCTTACAAAAGTAGCATCTTTTAATGCTGGAATTAATCTAAATATTCTTTTTTGCTCTGGATATTTTAGCTTTGTTTGAAAACCTACTAATGAAAGTAAGGTTCCTTCTTTATTTTCTTTTCTAAGTTGCACTACTGCAAACGGTCTTTTACCTGTTTTTGGATCTGTTAAGCCAACAGGTTTCATTGGTCCATATAAAAGAGTTTCTTTACCTCTTCTTGCTATTTCTTCAATTGGAAGACAGCCTTCAAAAAATACTGCCCTTTCAAAATCTTTTAAAGGAACTTGTTCTCCTTTTAAAAGTTCATTATAAAAAATCTCATACTCTTCTTCAGTTAATACACAATTGAAATAATCTCCTGTACCTTTTCCATATCTATCTGCCCAAAAACCTTTTGAAAAATCTACAGTTTCTGCATCTACTGTAGGAGCTATTGCATCATAAAAATATAAATACTCTTGTCCTGTTAAGTTTTGAATCTCTTTTGAAAGCTTTTCTGAAGTTAAAGGTCCTGTTGCAATAATTACATACTCATAATCTTCTGGTATTTTTTTTATTTCTTCTCTTATTACATTTATATTTGGATGATTTTCTAAAATTTCTGTTATCTCTTTTGAGAATTTCACTCTATCAACTGCTAAAGCACCACCTGCAGGTACTTTATGTTTTTCTGCTACTTTTAAGATTAAAGAATCAAGAAGTTTCATCTCTTCTTTCAAAAGTCCTGAGCCTGTACAAATCTCAAAACTTCCAAGAGAGTTAGAACATACTACTTCTGCAAAAAAAGGGGTTTTATGGGCAGGAGTCATTTTCATAGGTCTCATTTCATATAAATCTACTTTTATTCCTTCTTCTGCTAATTTAAAAGCAGCTTCTGTTCCAGCTAATCCTGCTCCTATTACACAAACTTTTTTATCCATTTTTACTCTTTTAAAGCTTTTAATACTTTATTATCTAACTCTTCTGCTTTTTCAATATTTCCAGTGTGAACAAAAGGTATTTTACCTTCAATAGTAGCACCTGGGAATAAATTATCTTTAATATCTTCAACTTCAATTTCTATTATAGCTACAGGGAAAGGTATCCCTTCTATACTTTCTTTCAATATCTTTGCTTTACCTGAAACTGATAAAGCAGTATCTTTATCAAATACTTCAAAACAAACATTTTCATTATTTCTTATATTTTCTACTGTTTGAGAGTTTGTACTTACTCCTATTCTTACAGTATTTTCATCTTTAGCAATAGCCCACGTAATAAAAGTAGTATAAGGCTTATCGTCTTTTACTGTAGAAATAACCGTAGGGGTTAAATCCTGCATAATTTCAAATAATTTTTTATTTAAAGACATAACCATTCCCTCCATATAAAAATTTTAAAAAATAATATTCCTTTTATATTTTAGAGGGAATGGTTAATATCATATAATCTTACTTTTCTTCTACGCTAATAGGTTCAAGCTTTAGTTTTTCAATATTCGTCAGATACTGATCAACAGGAATAACCCCTCTTTCAGCAACTTTTTCATCTATTCTTTTTGGTTTTAAAGTTTTTATTATATATTCCATAGCTTTAAATGTTTTTTCTTTTCCACCACATGTATAAACATCAATGGCAGCATAACCATGTTCTGGCCATGTGTGGATTGATATATGAGATTCTTCCAGAAGGATTACTCCTGTTGCTCCTTGTGGGTAAAACTGGTGGAAATGAGAAGATAATTTAGAGAGATTTGCATACTTTACAGCATTTTCTAAGAGTTCTTTAACATCTTCAACGTGGTCAATTTTAGAACCATCTACACCATAAAGATCCGCTAAGATATGCAATCCGAGGGTTTTTTCCATTTTCTATCCTCCTTATAAAATTTTTTTACGAAAAAGTTTATCCTCGGGCTTTTATCAGCGCCCATAATAAAAAACCTCCTTTAAGGTTTAATTAAAAGTTTTTTTCTACTGAGAATTATATATTATATTTAAATAATGAAAAAAAAGAAAGTATTTTAATCATAAAAAATAGAAAGTTATGCCTGAGGCGGGAGTCGAACCCGCACGGGCTTTCGCCCAAGGGATTTTGAGTCCCCCGCGTCTGCCAATTCCGCCACTCAGGCAGTTAGGATTAAATATATTATCAGATTAATGAAAATTTTTGGAGTTTTTAATATACCGAACTTACTCCTGTATTTTCTTCTTCTTTTTCCTCTTTTTTCTTTTCTATTGGTTCATCTGTTAATCTTTCTGCTAAATAGTCAGCTAAATGTTGAACTTTAACTTTTCTGTAATCTTTTCCATGTTTATACATTCCATCTGAAATATTAAATACACATCCTGGGCAATCACTTAAAACATATTCTGCTTCTGTTTTTTCTAAATCTTGTACTTTATCTTTTTGTAGTTCTGTAGCTACTTCATAATTTGCAACAGAGAAATATCCTGCAAATCCACAGCACATCATAGCTTTTTCACCTTCTACATACTCAGCATCTACTACATTTTTTAATACATTTCTATATACATTTGGATCTGTACTCATTGCAGTATATGAATGGCAAGGAAAATGGAATGTTACTTTTTCACCTTCACCTTTAAAGGTTAAATATCCTTGTTCTTCAAGAATCTGAGCGAAACTTTTAACTTTATATCCATATTCTTCTTCTAAAGCTCCTCCACAGGTTGGACATGCAACAACTATTTCATCAAAATCATATTTATCTATTTCTTCTTTATTATGTTTCATTAAAGATTCAAAAGCTTCTATATTTCCTCCATATAAATGAGGAGCTCCACAACATCTTATATTTTCAGGTACAACTACTTCATATCCTGCGTTTTCCATAAGTTTTAAAACACTTTCTCCTGTTTTTCCATAAAAAGCGTCAATCATACATCCTGTAAAAAATAAAAGTTTCCCTTTTTTCTCTTTTTTTGGTTTTACAACTTTTCCTCTTAATCCAAAAGGTTTAGCAGTAGGCTTAGGCATTAGTTTTGTATATTTTGGAATACCTGTATCTAAGTATACTGCATTATATTCAGGTACTTCTTTTTTAAATAACTTTCCATAAGCATTCATTAAAGATGGAGCAAATTTCATAGCAGTTTTAGTAATTACATTTCCCATCATAGAAAGACCAGTAAATACTGCTGTTTTAACAATATCTTTTTTACCAAGTTCTTTATTACCTAAATGTCTTGCTCTAAACATTATCTCTTTATATTCAACTTCATTTGGACATATCCATTCACATCTTCTACACATTGCACATTGGTTCCATTGAGCTACAATTTCTTCAGTAAGAGGCATTACACCATCAACTACTGCCTCTGCTAAAGCAAGTCTTCCTCTTGGAGAACTTCTTTCTTCTTTAACTACACTATATGTAGGGCATACAGAACGACATGCAGAGCATTTAACACATTGATGAGCAAGTTCTATAGTTAATTTTGGATCTATTTTATTCATTAATTTATCCTCCAATAGTTAGAAAGATGCAGGGTTTTAAATCTTATATTAAGAATATAAATATGTTAATATTAATTATCTATAAGATTTGTCATAATTGACTATTCCCAAAGAGCAGTTGTTAGATATTTTTCTCCACCATCTGGACAGATGAAAACTATTACACCACTATCAATCTCTCTTGCAATTTTTATTGCTGCTTCAAAAGCGGCACCTGAAGATTGTCCAACAAAAATTCCTTCTTTTCTTGCAAGTTCTCTTGCTCTTTCATAAGCAGGATCTGTACCAATAAACATTGTTCTATCTAATCTGTTTTCATCAAAAATACCTGGTTTTATAGAAGTTTCTATATATTTAAGTCCTTCTATTCCGTGAAATGGGCTATCAGGTTGTACACCAATTACTTGGATATCAGGATTAAATATTTTAAGCCTTCTACCTGTTCCCATTATTGTGCCACCAGTTCCAATACCAGCTATAAAATGAGTTATCTTTCCTTCTGTTTGTTTCCATATTTCTACTGCTGTTGAATAATAATGAGATCTCCAATTTGCATCATTATTATATTGATCTATATAAAAATATTTATCTGGATATTTTTTTACTAATTCTCTTACATAAATAATTGCTCCATCAGTACTTTGTAGTGGATCAGTAAAATGTATTTTTGCACCATAAGCTTGTATTATCTTTTTCCTTTCTTCACTAACATTAGAAGGCATTGCAAGTTCTACTTGATAACCTAAGGAAGTACCAACCATTGCAAGAGCAATACCTGTATTTCCTGAAGTTGCATCAAGTATAATCTTATCTTTTGTAAGTTTTCCTGATTGGATAGCTTCAACAATCATTCTTGTAGCAGGCCTATCTTTTACAGAGCCACCTGGATTATAACTTTCAAGTTTTGCAAATATATGAACATCTTTGTTTTTTATATCATCTGGAAGAGATTTTTCAAGTTTTACTAAAGGAGTATTTCCAACAAGCTCTATTATAG
The DNA here is from genome assembly GCF_003688665.1 of Hydrogenothermus marinus. Classification (NCBI taxonomy): domain Bacteria; kingdom Pseudomonadati; phylum Aquificota; class Aquificia; order Aquificales; family Hydrogenothermaceae; genus Hydrogenothermus; species Hydrogenothermus marinus. The sequence continues at coordinate 53,400 of NZ_REFO01000014.1, read as the reverse complement.
AATTTCTTGTTTTCCTTACAGGCTCATCATGGTTTCCTAAAATCCACACTATCTTTTCACCTTGTAGTTTAGTTATAACTTTATTTTATCCTTTTTCTGAAAGTTTTTGAAGGGATAGCTTTATTATACTTTCTATATCTTTTGTATTTTTAGATATTTGAGATACTATTTTTATTACTTTATCTTTTTCAAAACCTAAGGATATTAATGCATCTACTGCTTCATTAATGAGTTCATTTTCATTAAAATTAAGTTTTCCTTTTAGTTCTAAAATGATCCTTGATGCAGTCTTTTTACCAATTCCTTGGATTTTTGATAAGGAATTTATATCTTGATTTTCTATAATATTGAAAATTTCTTCTATTGATAGATTTTTTAATATTGAAAATGCATGTTTTACTCCAACACCTTTAACATCTATAAGCTTTAAAAATAAATCTCTTGATTTTCTATCTTTAAATCCAAAAAGTTTAATATTTTCTTCTTTTATTACAAGATGAGTATATATTTTCTCTTTTCCTTTAGAAAATTTATGAGGAGTATGTACTTTAATGCCAAATCCACTTGTTTCTATAATTACTGAATCCTCTAAAATTTCTACTATATTTCCTATAATATAATCAAGCAATTAAAATACCTTTATATATTTTTATATTTATTTTAAAATAAATAATAAATTTTGGAGGTTTAATTATGTATGACTTTCCAATGTATATTGGTGGTAAGCCTGTAAATAAAGAAGAAAAGATAGATGTAATTTATCCATATACTCTAAAAAAAATAGGACAAGTGCCAAAAGGTTCACCAGAAGATGTAAAAAAAGCTATTGAAAAAGCAAAAATTGGACTTGAAAAACTAAAAAAATTAACTGCTTATGAAAAATATAAAATACTTTTAAAAGCGGCAAATATTTTAGAAAATAAAAAAGAAGAAATAGCAAAAGCGATTGTTTATGAAGTAGGAAAAACAATAAGAGAGGCAAGAACAGAAGTAGATAGAGCCATAAATACAATTACTTTTTCAGCAGAAGAAGCTAAAAGAATAGGAGGAGAATATTTTCCTACGGATGCATCACCAAATGGAAAAGGTAAAAAAGGTTTTTACTTTAGAGAGCCTGCCGGCATAGTAGCATGTATTACACCTTTTAATTTTCCATTAAATCTTACAGCCCATAAAATAGCCCCTGCTATAGCTGCAGGATGTCCGTTTATATTAAAACCTTCAGAAAGAACACCTATTTCTCCAACAATGCTTTGTGAAATATTTTTAGAAGCAGGAGTACCTGAAGAAGCAGTATCTATTATCCCAGGATTTGCTGATGTAGGACAAGAAATGACAACAAATCCAGATGTAAGAGTTGTTTCATTTACAGGAAGTTTAAAAGTTGGTGAAATTATAGCGAAACAAGCAGGATTAAAAAAATTAGTATTAGAACTTGGTTCAAACTCAGCAGTTGTTGTAGATGAAGATGCTAATCTTGAAGTGGCTGCTAAAAAATCAGTACTTGGTGGTTTTGCAATAGCAGGACAAGTATGTATATCAGTACAAAGAATTTTAGTACATGAAAAAGTAGCAGATAAGTTTCAAGAAATTCTTAAAGAAGAAGTTTCAAAACTAAAATTTGGTGATCCTATGGATGAAAGAACAGATGTTGGACCTGTAATTGCAGTAGATGAAGTTAATAGAATAAGATCATGGATAGAAGAAGCAGTAGAAAAAGGTGCTAAACTTGTAAAAGGTGGTATTGCATGTGCTGAAGATAAAACAGTATTTCAACCAACTTTAATAGTAGATGTAGCAGAAGATAGTAAACTATTTTATGAAGAAGCTTTTGCACCAGTTGTTACTGTAAAAAGATTTAAAGATATAGATGAAGCTATTAAACTTGTAAATAAAACAAATTATGGCCTTCAAGTTGGAGTATTTACAAATAATATAAAAAATGCATGGAAATTTATTGAAAATGCAGAAGTTGGTGGTGTTATAATAAACGATATACCAACATTTAGAGCAGATCATATGCCTTATGGAGGAGTTAAAGGAAGCGGGATAGGTAGAGAAGGGCCTAAATTTGCAATAGAAGATTATACAGAAATAAAAACAGTAATATTTGATTTAAATGCATAATTTTTGTGCAAAAATATTTAATTTTGAATAAATTTTGTGCAACTTTGTAAGAAAAAATTAGAAAAATTTAAATAAAAACTGGCATAAAATTTGATTTATAAAATAAAGTAAAAAGATGGAGGATAGAAAGTGAAAAAGATAGAAGCAATAATCAAACCTTTCAAATTAGAAGAAGTAAAAGAAGCTTTAACAGAAATTGGTATTCATGGAATGACAGTTAGTGAAGTAAAAGGCTTTGGTAAACAAAAAGGACATACTGAGCTTTATAGAGGAGCTGAGTATGTAATAGATTTTTTACCAAAATTAAAAATTGAATTAGTTGTAGATGATGAAATGGTAGAAAAAGTTGTTGAAACAATAATGAATGCAGCAAGAACAGGAAGAATTGGAGATGGAAAAATATTTATTATTCCTGTAGAAGATGCTATAAGAATAAGAACAGGAGAAAGAGGTCCTGAAGCAGTTTAATAATATTAAAATATAATATTTTTAGGAGGTTATTTATATGGCTATGATCAAATGCCAAACACCAGATGATGTAATGAGAGTTATCTCAGAAAAAGGTATAGTTTTTATTGATTTAAAATTCTCAGATCCTTTTGGGCAATGGCAACATTTAACTATTCCTTCCCATGAGTTTTCATCAGAAACTTTTGAAGAAGGAGTTCCTTTTGATGGTTCATCTATCAGAGGTTGGAAAGGTATCCAAGAATCAGATATGCTTTTAATCCCTGATCCAAAATCTGCATTTATTGATCCATTCATTGAAGATCCTACTGTTTCTCTTGTATGCTCTGTTGTAGATCCAATTACTAAAGAACCTTATAACAGAGATCCAAGACAGATAGCAGCAAAAGCTTTAGAGTTCTTAAAATCAACAGGAATTGGTGATATAGCATTTTTTGGACCTGAAGCTGAGTTCTTCATTTTTGATGATATTAAATTTAGCAATGGTTCTAATCATTCTTACTATGAAGTAGATTCTATTGAAGGTTGGTGGAATACTGGTAGAGAAGAGATGCCAAATCTTGGATATAAAACTCCTTATAAAAGAGGATATTTCCCAGTACCTCCACTTGATAAAACAGCAGAAATTAGAAGAGATATGGTAAAAACTCTTGAAGAAGTTGGTATAACTGTAGAAAGGGAACACCATGAAGTTGGTACTGCAGGACAAGGAGAGATAAACTTTAGATTTGATGAGCTTATTACTACAGGAGACAATGTATTAAAATACAAATATGTTTTAAGAAATGTAGGATATAGACATGGAAAATTTGTAACTTTCTTACCAAAACCTCTTGCAGGTGATAATGGTTCTGGTATGCATACTCATTTCTCAATATGGAAAGGAGATGAAAACCTTTTTGCAGGTGATGGATATGCAGGACTTTCTGAAATAGCTCTTTATGCTATTGGTGGAATTATAAAACATGGAAAAGCTATAGCAGCATTTACAAATCCAACAACAAACTCTTACCACAGACTTGTACCTGGATTTGAGGCACCTGTAAGACTTGCTTATTCTGCAAGAAATAGATCAGCAGCTATAAGAATACCAATGGGTTCTGCATCACCAAAAGCTAAAAGAATAGAATGTAGATTCCCTGATGCATCATCAAATCCATACTTAGCATTTACTGCTTTATTAATGGCAGCAATTGATGGTATTGAAAATAAAATCCATCCAGGAGAACCTTTAGATAAAGATATTTATTCAATGACTCCTGAAGAACTTTCGGATGTTCCTTCTATGCCTGGTTCACTCCAAGAAGCAATAGATGCATTAAAAGAAGATATGGAATTTTTAACTAAAGGCGGCGTTTTTGATGAAGATTTTATAAATATGTGGATTGAAACAAAACAAGCAGAAGTAGATGCAATAAGACTTGTACCTCATCCAAAAGAGTTTGAACTTTACTACGACATCTAATAATCTAAAGCCCCTTAATGGGGCTTTTTTTGATAAAATAGATATATGCATCCAGAAATTTTAAAAAAAGCTAAGAAGCTTCAAAATCAGTTATCAGAATTAATTCCTAAAATTTCAGAAAATATCTCAGAAAAAGAAGTTTTAGAAAAATGGAATAGTTATCAACCAACAAAGAAAAAAATATTTGCCATAGGAGAAGATGGAAGTATAAATAAAAAACATTATCTTGGATTTTATCTTTATGCAGTTTCAGGATTTTCTTATGGACAAAAAAATGGAAAAAAAATAGAAGAATTAGTTGGAGATATAAATATATCTGTAATAAAAATTACAGAAAAAGCAGATAGCTATTTTAGACTTTTAATGTTTTTATCAGAGTTAAAATCAATTGTAAAACTTGCAAACAAAGAAAAAGCAGATTTACTTTTAATAGATGGAACCTTATCATCAAAATTTATTGTTCCACCACCAAAAACAAACTGGTTTATTGATAAAGAGTTTGGTGGAGAACTTGCAAATGCAGCAGGTAGTTTAATAAAAGATATAAAAGAAAAGCTCTTTGATTTTGATATTACTTCCTTTAGTGAAGAGATACAAATTAAAGCACAGATGCAGATTAAAGAAAGACTTAATGAAAAGCCAAGAAGAGATATTTTAGAAGCATTTTTATCAAAACTTGTTTATTTTGAGTATCTACTTGTTTTATATGAGCTTTTTTATGGACTTGAGCATAATCCTCTTGTTATAGGAGTTGCTAAAACATCAACAGATACAGAGCTTTTTAATAGATCAATTCCAGATATTAGAATACTACATAAATTTATAAGAGATACAGGATATACAGAGCCAATAACAATATCTTTTGAAAGTAAAGCAAAACAAAAAACCCAAGAATGGGAATTTTCAGAAGTTTTTGAAAAGCTTGAAAATAAAATAGCATCTGCTTTAAAAGATATTACAATAAAGTATTTTTATGCTAAATATAACATAGGAAGAACAATATCTTTAATTGAAGTTTATGAAAATCCAAATAGAGAAACTGTAAATCCTAAGGAGATTTTAGATTATCTTAATTATTTAGCTTCAGGGAGTTATCCATTTTATCTTATTAGAGCAGATAAACAGGTAAGAATTACAAATGAAGATATGAAAAATATAGAGATTATTCTTGGTTTGCAAAATGAGCTTACAGGCAGAGAAGAACTTATATGATAGATATTGCAAAGTTTCAAAAATACAAAATCAATTTATTTTTAGTAATTTTTACAGCAATAATTTTTAGTTATACTTTCTTTAAGCCATCTAACAAATATACAAAAAAAGATTTGTTAGTGAATATAAATAAAGCAAACTTAAATCAGCTAATATCTATTCCATATATTGGCAAGAAAACAGCTGAAAATATCATAAAGCTTAGAGATAAAAAAGGTTATATTAAAAATATTAATCAGTTAAAATTTTTAAGAAATTTTAAAAAATTTAAAGAATATATAAAGGTGAAAGATGCTACTTGAAAATATGTCTTATGTAGAGGTGCAAGCTTATCTACAAGAAAAAGATATTATCTTAATTCCTATAGGTTCTGTTGAACAGCATAGCCCTTATGGATTAATTGGAACAGATTTTATTACAGCAGAAGCAGTAGCAAGAGAAGTAGGAAAAAGAATAGAAGTAGTTGTTGCACCAACACTTCCTTATGGTATGTCTCAGCATCATATGGCTTTTTCCGGAACAGCCACTTTATCGCCAATTACTTATATTAATCTGATTAAAGAGATTGTTTCTTCTTTTTTAGAACATGGATTTAGAAAGATAATATTTATAAATGGACATGGTGGAAATATTAATCCAGTTAAAACTGCTTTTGATCAACTTAAATATGAAAATAAAGAAGGAATTTATGCAATAATATCTTGGTTTTTATTGAAAGAGGTTCAAGACTTAGTTTATGATTTATTTGGTGATAAAGAAGGACATCATGCAACACCTTCTGAAATATCAATTACAAAATATTTAAGACCTGAAGCTTTTAAAATAAAGCCAAAATTAGAAAAAGATATAGAAAAGCCAAATACTTACTGGCCTTTAAATAGATATGAGTTTAAAAACATCTATCCAGATGGAAGAATGGAATCAGCCTCTTGGCTTGCAAAAGAAAAATATGGGAAAATAATATTAGAAGAAGCAGTTAGAACTACAATTGAAGAAATAAAAAAGATTTTAGAAAAAGGAGTTAATAATGAGTGATAGAATAAATTCATTAAAAAAGGCTTTAGAAAAGGATCCAAATAATCCTCTTGGATTATATGGTCTTGCAATGGAATATTACAAACAAGGTGATTATGAAAATGCAATTATATATTTAAAAAAGTATTTAGCTTTACATGATGATGAAGGTGCAGGATATAGAACCTTAGCTCAATGTTATGTAAATCTTGGAGATTATGAAAATGCAATAGAGGCTTATGAAAGAGGAATAGAAAAAGCAACTAAGTATAATCATCCAACTATGGTAGCTGAATTTCAACAAGAAATAGAACAACTTAAGAGTATGTTATAAACTTGAAAATAGCAGTAATTAGATTTTCTTCCTTAGGAGATGTAGCATTATCTTCTGTAGTTTTACAGCCTTTATATGAAAAAGGTTATAAAATAACATTTATTACTTTCAAACCTTTTGATACCCTTTTTGAAAAAGATTATAGAATAGAAAAGCTTGTAGGATTAAATAAAAAAGATTTAAAAACGGTAAAGGATATAAAAAGTTTTTCAAAAAGTTTAAAAGATTTTGACTTAATTCTTGATCTTCATTCAAATTTAAGAACTTTTTTAATTTCTTTTTTTTCAGGTATAAAAACATTAAGGTATAATAAAAAATCGCTACAAAGAAGATTATTAATAAAGCCTTTTTTAAAAAATTTTGTAAATCTTCAAAATTTTAATGTTTTAAAAGCATATCTTAAACCTTTAGAAAATTTAAATATAAAAGGAGATTATAAGCCAAAGCTTATATTAGATGAAAAAGATTTTCCAAATATAGAGATACCTGAAAATTTTATAGCTATAGGAACAGGAGCAAGATATAAAGGTAAAATTTATCCATATTTTAAACAAGTAATAGAAAATTTAAATGAAAATATTGTTTTAGTAGGTTCAAAAGAAGATTTAGAAAAAGATAAAAATGAATATAAAAATGTTTTAGATTTAAGAGGAAAATTATCTTTAAGACAGTCCTTAGCAGTTTTATCAAAAGCAAAACTTACAATAAGTAATGATAGTGCAATAGCTCATTTATCAAGATCAGTTGGGACAAAGGTTATTATGATATATGGTGCTACTCATCCTTATTTTGGATTTTATCCTTTAGAAGATGAAGGAAGTTTTTTGTTTGCAGATTTAAAATGTCAACCTTGTGATTTACATGGGAAAAAAGAGTGTAAATATAAAGATTATAGATGTTTTAAAGCTATAACTCCTGAAATGGTTTTAAAAGAAGTTAAAAAATATGTATAGTTTTATTTTTCTATATTTTCAAAAAGTTTTAAAAGTCCAGAAATTATATCTATAGGTTCAGGTGGACAGCCTTTTATCCATATATCTACAGGAAGTTTATCTTTTATACCATCCATAATTGCATAACTTCCTTTAAATACTCCTCCATCTAAAACACAATCTCCAACAGCTATTACAAATTTAGGTTCAGGGACATTTTTATAAGCTTTCATTACAGCTTTATACTATATAATACTTAATGATAAAAATAAAAAAACTTTCAGGAGGATTAAATGCCTTATGTAAATGTTAAAGTTGCAGGTAAATTGACTAAGGAGCAAAAACAGAAAATAGTAGAAGGTATTACTAAAGTTTTACAAGATGTTGCTAATAAGCCACCAGAAGCAATTTATATTGTAATAGATGAAGTAGAAAGAGAAAACTGGGCAAAAGGAGGTAAACTCCTTTCAGATAAAGATTAATATATGTCTTTAAGTAGTTCTGCCTCTTTTCTCATATTTTCTACTATGGCTTTAGCTTTTTCTGCTTTTTTAATCCATCTTTCAGTAATTACTTTACTTGAAGGGAAATTGTCTTCAACCTCTTTATACTGGCTTATTTTATAATCTATAAAATCAATAATTGTATTTAATAAATCTATTGTTTTATTCATCTGTTTTGCATATATAAAAATATCTTTTAACATTTCTCTTCTTTCTTTTACTGGTACATCTACACCAATAGCTTTTGCTAATTTTTGTATTTCTATTCTTGATATATATATTCCACTTCTGCCTGGAACAGTTAAAAATTTTAATATTCTATCAAGCTCTGTTTCTTCTTTAAACTCTTGTAAAAATTTTGAATTTGTCATAAAAGGATTTTCTTGCAATCTTTTCTCATACATATCTATTAACCTCAAATTTCATTTAATAATTAATTTTATATTATAAAATAAATTTATTCCATTATAGTTTTAGATAAATTTTTTGTAATTTCTACTAATTGTTTTCGATTTACTTTTGCATATCTTGCTGTTGTTAAAGGTGAGGCATGACCTAAAAGTTCCTGAATAACCCTCAATTCTGCTCCTGATTGTAAGGCTAAAGTTGCTGCAGTATGTCTTAATTTATGAGGATGAAGATAAATTCCTGCTTTTTTACCAAGATTTATTATTCTTCTCCATAGCATAATATAAGATATAGGGAAAACAGGATTAACATCATACTTTTTTAAATATTCAGTAAACTCTTTTAAAGTATCTCCTGAAATTGGAACAAGTCTTTCTTTATTTCCTTTTCCTAAGATTTTTATAAAAGCTATATCTGTTTCTTTTATATCTTCTAACACAAAGTCTATATTGTAAATCTTTCCATCTCTTTCTATTACTATATCTTCTCTTTTTATTCCAAGAAGTTCTGAAGAACGAAGTCCTGTAGTTAAAAATAATTTAACTATTACTCTGTCCATAAGATTATCTGTTTTTTCTATTAATTTCTTTACTTCTTCATATGTAAGTGAGGATGGTATTTTGTTATTTATTTTAGGTCTATGGGATTTAGTTATTGGTGATGAAGAGATTAAGTCAAGGTCTATTAAGTACTGAAAAAAAGAGTTTAAAGATGCAAGTTTCCTTGCTATTGTTGAAGATTTTAATTTTTTGGATTGTAGCACCATTCTAAATTTGGCAATATCTGCTTTTGTTATTTCTTCAATATCTTTATCTTTTACAACTTCTGCAAACTGTTTTAAATCTATTTTATAGTTTTTTACTGTATTTTCTGATTTATCTGCAATATATGAAAGATAAAGCTCTGCACATTCGCTAATCTTCATTTTCTCTCCATTTCTTATAAAGATTATGTTTAATATTAAAACTATCTAATACTTTACCTACTACAAAATTTACTATATCTTCTACTGTTTTAGGATTATGATAAAATCCCGGCGATGCAGCTGCAATTATAGCTCCTGCTTTTAAAAGCTTTTCCATATTTTTTATATGTATTAATGAAAATGGCATCTCTCTTACAAGCAAATAAAGTTTAACCTTTTCTTTTAAAGCAATATCTGCAACCCTATGTATTAGATTATAATTTACTCCATTTGCAATAGCTCCAAGAGTTGACATAGAACAAGGTGCAATTATTACTCCTTCTGTTTCTATAATTCTTGAACCTGATGCTAATGTAGAAGACATATCTTTTACATTTTTTATTTTTACATTTTCATTAAAATAATTTTTTATCTCTGTTTTTTTTATTCCATGTTCCCTTTCTAAAACTAAGTATCCATTATCAGATATTAAAAGATAAACAATATTATTTTTTGATAAAACCTCTACTATTTTAAGACCATATATAACACCACTTGCTCCAGTTATACATACTACATATTTTTTCATATAATACCTTTATGAACTTTTTAATTTTTTATTTTACTTTAGTTATAAGTTTAATTTTAGCAAAACTTTATCCATACTTTTATTATATTTCTTTTTTTATCTTAATTTTACCTTTATGGTTTTATAATTTTGAGAAATTTGGATTATTTAAGATTAAAGGCTTCATTTATGGCCTTTTAGCTTCAATTATTTATTTTCCATTTTTGTCTGGATTTTCATTTTCTTTATTAAATCAGTTTCCACAAATTTTTGCTGAAGAAATATTTTTTAGAGGATATATCCAAAATGAACTTTCAAAAAGATTTAATAATCATTTAGCTATAATTATTACTTCTTTTTTATTTTCTTTGCCTCATCTTATTTTAAGTTTTTCTATATTATCTGTTTTAACATTTTTTCCTTCTATAATTTTTGGTTATCTTTATTATTACTCAAAATCTATATGGGCATCTTCTATATTTCACTTCTTTTCAAATATGTTTTTCCAACTATTTTTAATAGAGTTTTTAATATAAAATAGATAAGAAAATAAATACAGAGGAGTAGCAGGATAGAATCCGTAGAGCATTTTTTACAAAATTATGGATATATTGCTGTTTTCATAGGTACATTTTTAGAAGGTGAGATATTCCTTTTAATTGTTGGATTTTTTGTAAAACTTGGATATTTACATCCTTATATATCTTTAATTATATCAATGTTAGGTGCTTTATTCCATGAGCTAATATATTTTTTTCTTGGTAAATGGAAAGGAAGAGAGCTTTTATTAAAAAATAACTATACAAGAAGAAAATATAGAAAAGCAAAGCAGTTAATAGAAAAATATGGAGTAATATCTATCTTTATAGTTAGATTTATGTATGGGATGAGAATTGTTCCTATGGTTTTAATGGGAGCAACTGGATTTAACACATTTAAGTTCTTATTTTTCAATATAATTTCTCTTTTTATATGGGCTACTTTATATATTTACTTAGGCTATTTATTTGGAAAAGCAGCAGAAGTATTCTTTGGGAAAGCCAAAGAATACTATTTTATTGCTGTTGGAGTTATATTTTTAATAGGAACTCTTGCTTTATTTATTTATAAAGTAAGAGCAAAATTACTTAACAATCAAAACTGATTGATTTGCATATTTTACAAGATTTCCTGCAGTACTTCCAAGAAGTAGCTTTTTAAATCCTCCTTTTCCTCTATATCCAACAACAATTAAATCACATCCATTTTCATCTGCAAAATCCATAAGCTCTTCTGCAGGTTCTCCTTCAAGTACTTTTGTAAAAGGCCCTACTCCTTTACTTCTTGCATATTCTTCTGCTTCATTTAAAAAAGTTTTTTCTTTTGATATTTCTTCTTTTTCATACTTTTCAATCTCTTCAGTAGGAATATAATCTATAGCAGCAAACTCAAAAGGTTTAACAACTGCAACTATAAAAAGTTCTGCTTCAAACTCTTTAGTAAGTTCTACTGCTTTTTCTAATGCTTTTTTACTTGGCTCAGAACCATCATAACCAAGAACTATTTTTTTAAATCCCATTTTTAATCCTCCTTAAAAACTATACTGTATTAAAGTAGAAAATTTTGTATCTAATCTTTTTATATCTGCTTCTATAGGTATATTTTGATAGGTTGCTACATAATCTATTTCTAATGCTAAATGTTTTGTTAAAGCATTTATTAAGGATGATTCAAAATAAACAAAATAATCTTGCATTTTTCTACTTGTTAGCTTGTATATCAATTTCTGCTTAAGTTTTAAATTTTTTGTAAATTTTATCTTAAATCTTTCTTCTATATTATGTAAGTAATACTTTTCTTCATCAGTGTTAGAAAAAGGACTTGGAGCATTGAGTTTATTATAAACATAATATAGATAATAAGCTAGTGATAGCTTAGCTTTTTTTGATTCATATAAATATATACCTAAACCTGGACCTGTTTTAACAGAATGCTCATAACTTTGGAAAGGATTTCTATAATAGTTTATATCCCAAAAAACAAAATAAGGTAAATATCTTTTTTCAAGTCTTAAATTTCCTGAAATTTCTTCTGCAGTTTTTTCTCCTTTTGAAGTTCCATATATTCCATTTAAATTAAAATAAATTCTTTTTGAATCAAATTTATATTTATAGTCTGATTTTAAGTTTATAGTATTTGTTTCTGAGTTTCCTGTAGTTTGCACATATCCTAAGCTTAGAGAAAATTCTTGTGGTTTTTCTTTATCTTTGTTATCTTCTTTACATTTACACTCTTCCTGTGCAAAAACAACAGAAGGTATTAATGAAATTAGTGTTAATTTTTTTAACATGTAATTCCTCCTATTTAACAATAATATTTAGTATTTTCCCTTTTATAAATATAGTTTTAACTATATTTTTACCTTCTATCCATTTTTTAATTGCTTCTTCATTAACTGCTTTTTCAACTGCTTCTTCTTCTGATATATCTATAGGAACTACTATTTTTCCTCTCATTTTTCCATTTACTTGAACAGGAATTTCTTTTGTCTTTTCTATTAAAGCTTCTTCATCTGGCTCAGGAAATTTTCGATTTATTGTAAATCCTTCATTACCTATTTCGTTCCATAATTTATCTGATATAAATGGTGTAAATGGAGATAGTAAAAGTATTAGATTTTCTATTGCTTCTTTTAATACTTTTTCATTATTTCCTTTATAAGATGTAAGCTCATTTAAAAGCTCCATTATAGATGCTATTGCAGTATTAAATTGATATTCTCTTGTTATATCTTCATTTACTTTTTTAATAGTTTGGTGAAGTTTTCTTCTTAATTTTTGGTCTTCTTCATTTAAATTTTTAAAATCTTCTTTTGTATAAGTTATATCTTTTATTTTATCTTTATTTGACATTACAAAATTCCAAACTCTTTTTAAAAATCTATGGGTACCTTCTACACCGCTTTCTATCCAATCAAAATTATTAGAAGGTGGTGCCGCAAAAAGAGTATAAAGTCTTACTGTATCTGCTCCATATTTTTCTATCATCTCATCAGGATCAACTGTATTATGTTTTGATTTTGACATTTTATCTGATTTTCCATATTTTTCTTCAAGCTCTTTTAAAACATCCATAGGAAGATTTAATTTTTCAAATAAAAGTTTTGCATTATCATTAATATTTAGATGATTTTCTTCTAAAAACTGTTTTATAGTCCTATTATCTTCTTTTTCTATGTTAAATATTTTGTAAAGCTTTGTTAAACTCGTATTTTCTGAGATATTATAAATCTCAAGTAGTTTTTCTATTTTTATCCATTTTTTTAATACCATTCCTTGAGTTAATAATTTAGAAAAAGGTTCTTTAATCTCTACAAGACCTATATCCCTTAAAAATTTAACAAAAAATCTTGAGTATAAAAGATGTAAAATAGCATGTTCTATTCCACCTATATATATATCTACAGGCATCCAATATTCAGTTTTTTCTTTATCAAAAGGTTTTTTATCATTTTTTGGATCGCAGTATCTTAAGAAATACCAAGAACTATCTACAAATGTATCCATTGTATCTGTTTCTCTTTTTGCAGGTTTACCACATTTTGGACAGGTTGTATTTACAAACTCTTCAACTTTTTCAAGAGGATTACCAACTCCTGTAAATTCTACATTTTCAGGTAGTACAACAGGTAAATCTTCCTCTGGTACTGGTACAATTCCACAATCATTACAATATATAACAGGTATAGGTGTTCCCCAGTATCTTTGTCTTGATATATTCCAGTCTCTAAGTCTATAGTTAATTGTTTTATATCCTATTTTTTTCTCTTCAAGAATTTTCGTTATCTTTTCTTTTGCTTCAGAAGATTTTAATCCATCAAATCCATCTGAATTTATTAAAATTCCTTCTTCTGTATAAGGTGCTTTTTCAAAATCCCAATCTTTATTTAATGGTTTTATAACAGGCTTTATTGGAATATTATATTTTTTAGCAAACTCGTAATCTCTTTCATCATGGGCAGGAACTGCCATTATTGCTCCTGTACCATAACCCCACAAAATATAATTTGCAGTATATATTGGTATTTTTTCATTTGTTAAAGGATTTATTGCATATCTTCCTGTAAATACTCCTTCTTTTTCTTCTACTATATTTCTATCCTTAGTTGACATTGATAAATATTTATTTACAAAAGCTTGAACTTCTTCTTCTTGGCCTGTACCTTTTGCAAGCTCTAAGGTTAAAGGATGTTCAGGAGCAAGAGCCATAAAAGTTACACCAAATATGGTATCTGGTCTTGTTGTAAATACTTCTAATGTTTGAGTAGTACCATCAATAGGAAAGTTTATAGTTGCTCCAATAGATTTTCCTATCCAGTTTCTTTGCATATTTATAACAGAATCTGGCCATTTTCCTTCAAGAAGTTTTAAATCTTCTAAAAGCTCTTCTGCATATTCTGTAATTTTTAAATACCAAGAAGGTATCTCTTTTTGAACTACAGGAGTATCACATCTCCAGCATCTTCCTTCTATTACCTGTTCATTTGCTAAAACTGTTAAATCATGAGGGCACCAATTAACAGTTGCAGATTTTCTATATGCAATGCCTTTTTCAAGCATTTTTAAGAAAATCCATTGATTCCATTTATAATAATCTGGATTACAAGTGGCTATCTCTCTATCCCAATCATAAGAAAAACCAAGTCTTTTTAACTCATTTCTCATATAATCAATATTGCTATATGTCCATTTTGCAGGATGAATTCCACTTTTAATAGCCGCATTTTCTGCAGGCATACCAAAGGCATCCCATCCCATAGGATGAAGGGTATTTTTACCTTTCATTCTAAAATATCTATTTATTACATCTCCAATAGCATAATTTCTTACATGTCCCATATGGATTCTTCCAGATGGATAAGGAAACATTTCAAGAACATAAAACTTTTCTTTATCTTTTTCTTCTGATTTAAAAACTTTATTTTCTTCCCATAATTTTAAATATTGATTTTCTATTTCATTAAACTTATATTCTGCAGACAAAATAATTCCTCCTATTTATATTAAAACCAATATATTATTTTAACATTATGGCAAATTAAGATATTCAACATTAATTTAAATACAAGCAAGATAAATTTTTCATTTTAAAAAATTTTTGATATTTATTATTTTTTTATTATATTTATTATGCTTTTAATAAAGATTGTTATAAATATTTTAAAATATAGGAGTTGTTTATGGAAAAAAAGATTTTAGATTTATTAAAATCTATTGTATCTGAAAAAGAGTTTTTTGAAAAAGAAAAAGATAAATTTATAAACTCTTTTACTCAAGAAATGCTACTTGAAAAGAAACAGAAAAACATACAAGGTTTACCATCTTCTGTTCTTACAACTATAGGAATAAAGCTTTATAATTTGTTATTTTTAAATTATGAAAAAGATCCTTCTAAGGAGCTTTATAATTTTGCATATAAAATAGCAGAAAGTAAAATAGATTTAAAAATAGTATTAATAAGTTCAACATTAAGATTAGTTAGAGATTTTATAGATTATATTTTAGATGGAAAGAAAGATTTTAATACAGTAAAAAATTTAATTGAACTAATAGACAAATATATAATAGAAGTAGAAAAAGCTTATGCAGATTATTATAAAAAAGTTGAAGAGGAACTACATAAATTAAAAAATGAAAAAGCTAAAGAAGAAGAAGAAATAATCTTTTCTATTCTAAAAAATATTTCAGATAGAAAAGAAAAAATTGAGATACTTGATTTTTATAAAGAAGTACCTGTAATCTGTAAATCTTGGATAAAAGAAATTTCAGAAGTTACAGTTGTACTTGATATTCAAAATTGTAATTTTGCTATTTTTGAAGAAGAAAAATATATATATCTAAAAGTTCCTTCTTTTCCAAAGATAATAAAAGCAAAAATAAAAAAATTCAAAGAATTTGATTATATTACACTTACTGATTTTCATTTTACAGAATTACCACAGGAAAAAAGAAGATATTTAAGAGTAGTTCCAAAAGAAGCAATAAAAGTTTATCTTAATAAAAATGGTAATATCATAGAAGGATTGATAAGAGATATATCCATAGGTGGAATTGGTATATATACAGATAAGATAGATCTTCTAAATAAAGATGACAAAGTAAGTATAAAGTTTCAGTTAAGAGGAGAAACTATAGAAACTGAAGGGATTATAAGGTATATTTTGAAAGAAAGCAAAAGAGCAGGAATTGAGTTTATCAAAAATACAGAAATTGAAGATAAAATAGCAGAATATGTTATTGATAGAGAGTTTGAAATAATAAAGGAATTAAGAATATAAGATGGATAGGTTAATAAAGCCTGCAGAAAGCTTTTTTAGAAAATTAAAATTTAAACACAAAATTTTGGTAATGTTTCTAATTGGTGGCCTAATACCTTACCTAATTTTTTCCTATCCTATATATAAAAATTTTTATGAAGAATTAACTATTATCCAAAAAGAAAAAAAGGCTTTAAAAGTTTCTTCAAAAATCTTTGACCTTTTAAAACTTTTTCAAGAACATAGAGGATTAATGTATAGATATTTGAAAGGAGAAAAATCATTAAAAAAAGACATCCTTATTAAAGAAAAAAATATAGATAAATTATTTTCTGATTTAGAAAATTATAAACATATAATAAACATTACATTTTTAAAAAGAGAATGGCTTAAAATTAAATCAATAAAAAATACAAAACAGAATTTTTTAGCTCATACAAAATTAATAAAAACAATAATAAATTTACTTGAAAATTTAGCTATTAACTATGATCTCTATGTTCATAGAGGGAAAAATATAGTTGAGGATAATATATTAGTTGCTCTATTTGATACAATACCCAATATTAATGAAACAATTAGAGAGATAAGTGTTTATTTAACAGAATTTTTATCTGAAAAAAATATTAATCCAGAAGATAAAAGAATAATACAAAATCTAATTTCAGTCCTTAAGTTCAATCTACAAAAATTAGATTTAAGCTTTAAATATTATTTTAAGCAGGATAAAAATAATACTCTGAAAAATGAATATAAATCTATAAAAAAAGATATAGAAAACTATATAAATTATGTTCAAAATATTATCAATCAAAAGGAATATGAAGAGCCTGAGAAATTTTTTGAAGATTCAAGAAAAATTATTTCAAAGATTGATTCTTTTAGAAAAAATCTTTTACAGAAAATTAATGTTTCCATTCAAGAAAGGGAAAATGAGCTTTACACAGAAATATATTTACTTATCTTTGGACTGATAGCTCTATTGTTAATTGTATCTTATCTATCTACTGGATTCTATTACTCTATAGAAAAACCTTTAGTAAAAATAGAAAGAGCTATTCAAAGATTAAGGAATCAAGATTATACAGAATATTTAACTATAAATACAGAAGATGAATTTAAGAAGATAGCTGAAACTTTTAATATCATGCAAGATGAAATTAAAAAATATATTAGTTTTCTCAAAGGGTATCAGATAGCTCTTGATAGTGCAACTCTTGTATCAAAAAGTGATATAAAGGGAAATATTACTTATGCAAATAAAGCATTTTTAGAAATAACAGGATATAAATTAGAAGAGGTATTAGGCAAACCACATAATATTTTTAGGCATCCAGATGAACCAAAAGAAAAATTTGAAGATATGTGGAAAACAATTTTATCTAAAAAAGTTTGGAAAGGAATATTAAAAATAAAAACAAAAGATGGAAGAACTTTAGTAATGAAAATGTCAATAGTTCCAATCCTTGATGAAAAAGGTAATATAGAAGAGTTTGTAGCAGTAAGAGTAGATATAACAGATTTAATAGAAGCACAAGAAAAATTAAGAAGAATGTTATATTTCGATAATTTAACATCTTTACCAAATAGAACAAAACTTATTGAAGATATAAGAAAGAAACAACCATATGCTATAGTTATATTCAATATTGATGATTTTAGAGAGCTGAATGATATTTATGGTTTTGAAGCTGGAAATTATATATTAAAAGAAATGTCAAAAATATTAAAAGGCTTTGAAAAAGAATATATAAAATTATACAAATTTCCTTCAGATGAGTTTACATTTGTTTTCTTTTCAAAGAAAGATAAAAATGAGATAAAAGATTTTGTATTAAGTATTATATTTAATATAGAAAATAGAGCTTTCAATTATGAAGGATTTGATATAAATATTCTTTTAAGGGCAGGCATAGCATTAATCAATGGAAATTATGAAGTTATAGAAAAAGCTATTTTAGATACTGAAGCTGCTGTAAAAAAAGTAAAAGAAACTAATTTTAAATATCTATTTTATGATGAATCAAAAAGTGCAAAACAAGAGTATGTAAATACATTAAAATGGATTAGTAAAATTAAAAATGCTATAGCTAATGATAGAATAGTTCCATATTTTCAACCTATTTATAATAATAAAACTAAAAAAATAGAAAAGTATGAAGCATTAGTTAGATTAATAGATGAAGATGGCAAAGTTGTATCCCCTTATTATTTCTTAGATATTGCAAAAAGAGCAAAATTATATCCTCAAATTACAAAAATAATGATAGAAAAAAGCTTGAAAGTTTTTGAAAATAGAGAAGAAGAGATATCTTTAAATATTTCTACATTGGATCTTTTAGATTCTGAAATTTATAAATTTATAAAAAATAAAATTAAAGAGTACAATATAAAAAGTTCTAATAGTGTTGTTTTAGAAATAACAGAAAGCGAAGAGATTGAAAGCTATAATCTTGTGGCAGATTTCATAAAGGATATAAAAGAATATAATGTGAAAATATCTATTGATGATTTTGGAACTGGATATTCTAACTTTGTTTATATTTTAAATATTGGAGTAGATTATCTAAAAATAGATGGTTCTTTAATTAAAAATATATTAACTGATGATAAATCTTTAACATTAGTAAAAGCAATAGTTCATTTTACAAAAGAGCTTGGAATAAAAACTATAGCAGAGTTTGTAAGTGATGAAAATATTCAAAGAAAAATTGAAGAAATAGGTATAGATTATTCTCAAGGATATTATATTAGAGAACCTATCCCAGCAGAAAAACTTCCACTTATAGATAATAAAAACCTTGAAGAATAAATGCGAGCGGAGGGAGTTGAACCCTCACGGCCTTGCGGCCACGGGATCCTAAGTCCCGCGCGTCTGCCAATTCCGCCACGCTCGCAAAGGTTGAAAATTATATCATAATTTATATGACATTAAGAGCAAGTCAACATCATTTTTATATAAGTGGCTGTTATCATCTTTTCCACTTTTATAAGTAATAACTGATTTCCTTTTTTGTAAACTAATATAGCTGAAGAACCTATCAATTCAGAAGATTTTGTCCATCCATACTTAGATAAATTTTCATCAAAAAACTTTACTATTTTTCCAATGGTACCTGTTCCAGAATAAACAAGATATGCTCTAATATTAGATCCACTTTTGTACATTAAAGTTGCTTCATCTTTTAATTTAAAATTGGCTGGAACTGCAAAGGTATAGTTTCCGAATTTTTCTGTTTTAGGAACAAATTTTGCTGGTGTAGGATTTAAAGCATTTTGCACATTTGCACATCCTGTAATTAAAAAGCCAATAAATAAAATTAAAATAGATATTTTCCTCATTTTTGCCTCTCTACAGATATATTTTAAATATTATTATAATTCAAAATTATATACTTTTGAGGTTAAACTCTATCCAGTATTGATTTTATACAAAATTATATTTTTAATATATGGTAAACTATAAATATAAAAAAGGTTAACGAGGTTTAATATGGATTTAATAAAAAATTTGGCTGAAAGAGTGATAAATGGAGAAAAAATAAGCAAAGAAGAAGGTTTGAAAATATTAAACATTCCTGATGAGCAAGTAATGGATTTAGTTGAAGAAGCATCTAAGATTAGAGAGTATTTTTTTAAGAATGAAGTTGAGTTTTGTTCTTTAATTAATGCAAAAAATGGTGGTTGCTCTGAAGATTGTTCTTTTTGTGCTCAATCTTCAAAATATCCTACACCTATAAATGCTTATGGACTTGTTTCAAAAGAGGAAATGCTTGAAGGAGCAGAAAAAGCAGTTTCTATAAATGCAAATAGATATTGCATCGTTGTATCAGGAAAAAGAGCAACAAAAGAGGAAGTTGAAAAAATAGCAGAGGCAGTTAAAGATATAAAAGAAAAATATCCTGTGAAAGTTTGCTGTTCTATTGGAACTGTTGACAAAGAAGATTTAAAGCTTTTAAAAGAAGCTGGAGTAAATAGAATTAACCATAATCTTGAAACATCTGAAAAATATTTTTCAAATATTGTAAGTACTCATACTTGGAAAGATAGATTTGAAACTATAAAAGCTATCCAAGAAGTTGGGCTTTCTACTTGTTGCGGTGGAATTTTTGGTATGGGAGAATCTGATGAAGATATTGTAGATTTAGCAGATACTTATAGAAATTTAAATGTTCATTCAATACCTTTAAATTTTCTAATACCTATTCCCGGGACACCTTTTGAAAACACAAATAATCTAACACCTGCAAAATGTTTAAAAATTGTAGCCTTATTTAGAATATTTAATCCTAAAGCAGAGATAAGACTTTGTGGTGGTAGAGAGCAAAATTTAAAAGACTATCATGATATAGCTATGGAAGTTGCAAACTGCTTAATGGCAGGTGGATATTTAACAAGAGCAGGTAGAGAACCTGGAAAAGATGAAGAAATGGCAAGAAGACTTGGCAGAAAATTATTAACAGGAAAAGAAGATTTTTCTTTATGGAAAGAGCTTGGAGTTCAAACTTAATGATCTAAAAGGATAAGGTCTTTACATGCCTTATCCTTGCTAAAAAGTAGATTTATCTTCTCTTTTTTACCTTTTGAGTTCTCATAAATTATCTTAAAATATCCTCTTTCTACAGATATAGATATAATCTTTTTTACATCAAATTTTTTACCTAAAATCTGCTTTGCTTCATAAGGAAGAAGAGAATGACAAGAAGAACAATCTCCTATACATCCTTCTATAACTTGAGCTTGACTATTATTTTTAGTTTCAAAATTATGCATTGGAAATGCAAAAACAAATCCATATACTAAAGCAAAGCTAAGAACAATATATACAAATCTCATTTTAATCTTCAAAAGTATATTCAGTAGCTTTTTTATCTATTAATTTTTTAGCCTTTTCTATAAATTCATCAATAGTAAATACACCAATATTACCTTTTTTCTTAGTTCTTACTGATACTGTACCTGTTTGCCATTCTTTATCTCCAACTACAAGCATATAAGGTATTTTTTGTAGCTCTGCATCTCTTATTTTTTTATTCATTCTTTCATTTCTATCATCTATCTCAACTCTTAAACCTGCATTTTTTAGTTTTTCTTCTACCTGTTTAGCATATTCTACATGAGCATCTGCAATTGGGATTACTTTTGCTTGTACAGGAGAAAGCCATAAAGGAAATTGGCCTGCATAATGTTCTATTAATACACCTATAAATCTTTCTATAGAACCAAATACTGCCCTATGTATCATATAAGGTCTGTGTCTTTTATTATCTTCACCAATGTAATACATATCAAATCTTTCTGGTAGATTAAAATCAAACTGGATAGTAGAACATTGCCACATTCTACCAATAGCATCTTTTATTTTTACATCTATTTTAGGGCCATAAAATGCTCCACCACCTTCATCAATATCATATTCTAATCCAACAGACTCTATTGCTTTTCTTAAAGCATCTGTTGCAATTTCCCACATTCTATCATCACCAACAGATTTTTCAGGCCTTGTTGAAAGATAAACTTCAAACTCTTCAAATCCATAATTTTTTAAGGTTTCAATTGCAAATTCTAAAACTTTTCTAATCTCTTCCTCTACTTGATCTTCTCTACATATTATATGAGCATCATCTTGTGTAAAACCTCTAACCCTCATTAATCCATGTAAAACTCCACTTCTTTCATATCTATAAACAGTACCAAGTTCTGCAAGTTTTATAGGAAGTTCTTTATATGATCTTTGTTTTGATTTGTAAATTTCAACATGGAATGGACAGTTCATTGGTTTTACAAAATATCCTTCTTCTTCTATCTGCATTTCAGGAAACATATTTTCTCTATAAAAATTGACATGCCCTGAAGTTTCCCATAACTGCTCTTTCCCTACATGTGGTGTATAAACAAGCTGATAACCTCTTTTAATATGTTCTTTTCTCCAATCATTTTCTATCTCATTTCTTATAATTGCACCTTTTGGTAGCCATAATGCAAGTCCACCACCAACATTTTCATCTATTATAAATAGTTCAAGTTCTTTTCCTATTTTTCTATGGTCTCTTTTTTTAGCTTCTTCAAGCATATTAAGATATTTTTTTAGATCTTTTTTATCCCAAAATGCTACTCCATAAATTCTTTGGAGCATTGGATTTCCTTCTTTTCCTTTCCAGTAAGCTCCTGCAATATTAAAAAGTTTAAAAGCTGTTGATGCTTTTCCTGTAGATGGTATATGTGGTCCTCTACAAAGATCTGTAAATTCACACTGTTTATAAACAGAAATAGGAGCATTTTCAGGAATATCATGCCTTATTAAATCTACTTTATAAAACTCTTTAGTATTTTCAAAAAATTCTATTGCTTTTTCTCTTGGTAGTTCTTCTCTTTCTATTTGACAATCTCTTTTTATAATCTCTTTCATCTTTTCTTCAATTACTGGAAGATCTTCTTCAGTTAATCTTTTTCCTTCTACTTCAACATCATAGAAAAATCCAACATCTGTAGTTGGTCCTATTCCAAGATGTACTTTATCTGAGCCATAAAGTTCTTTTAATGCTTGAGCCATAATATGTGCTAAAGAGTGTCTAAGTATTTCTAAACTTTCTTTATCTTTTTTAGTTAAAAATCTTAAATTACCACTTTCTCTGATAGGTGTATGAATATCTATAATCTCTCCATTAAAAACTCCACCTAATATAGCTGAAGGATTTTTAATTTTATCTTCTATCTGATTTATAATTTCTTTTATAGTAATTCCTTCTGGAAATTCAAACTCACCAATACCTTCTATATTAATTTTTAACATTTTTACCTCCTTATAAAGACTAAAAAAAATTATATCATCAAACTATTGACAGGTTTATATAAATTAATGTGTATATTATGAAAACTATTTGCTAAATGCAAACATTAAAACTTAATTTTTTATAGTTTTGACGAAAATTTAAACATTTAATAAACTTTCCTTTATTTTATTATAAATAATAGCTTTTATTGTGGATTTTATATCATCAGGAAGAAAATCATAATTTCTCAGTTCTAAAATGGCTTCCTTTTTTAACTTTTCTTTTTCTTCTAAACTCATATTTTTCCATATATAAGAGATTATATTTTTTTCCTGATAAAGATTTATATCACCTTTGTAATCATCTGGAACCTTTAATAATTCTTCAGGTAAATTTTTAGCTTTTACAACTTTTTCCCATATAGAAACTTTTTTTTGTTTTGCTTTATCTTTTTTAGCTTTTTCTTTTTTTTCTGATAATCTTTTTTCAACAGACAATAAAGAAAAATATTTTTTCTTTCTTTCAGGCAGTTTTGCAATTTCTTCTTTAATCAATTTCTTTATTAATTTTAAATCTCTATTTTCTTTATACCATTTTAGTATTAAATTTGATTCATTTGGTGATAAAAAAGTTAAAGAACCTTTTAAAGATAGATAATACTTTTCAATTTCCTGTAGATATTCTTGCTCATTCATAAATCTTTTCTAAATTAAAACCTATTACAGAAATTTTATATTTATTAGCTTTTTCTATAAATTTTTCTTTTTCTAAAAGATAAGTTCTATTTGTTTCTACTGCAAGTAGTTTTGCTTTAGCTTTTTTCATGCTTTCTAATGTTTTAATGCCAATTACTGGAACATCATATCTCATATCTTGATTTTTTCTTGCAACTTTACAAACTACTGTATTTTCTCCTGCAAGTTTACCAGCCCTGATTATACATTTATCTGTGCCTTCAAGACCTTCTACTGCTACAACTATTTTATCTTTAACTACTACTGTTTGCCCTATATCCAATTGAGCTATTTCTTTTGCTATTTTAAGGCCAAATTTTGCATCTTCAATATATTTTCCTTCAGGTTTTATATCATTTACCAAACCTTCTGGAACAAGAAGATTTTCTAAATAAGGAGAAGGATCTATAAAATAAAAGCCTTCAGCTTCAAGCTCTTTTATCACACCTTCTAAAATAGTTTTTGCTTTTTTATCTTTTAAAGATGAAAAAAATCTTTTTGCCCTTTCATCTAATTTATAAATAGAAAATATTAAAGAGTAATGTTCTATTTTCCCAAGCATTACAATATTTTTTATATTCTTTTCTTTAAAGGTATCTATTAATTTTTGAGCCTCTCCAAAATGAAGCCATTTAACTTGAGAATATTTTTGAATTTTTTTGTCTGTAATATTTTTTATTGCAACTGTAAAAACTTGATTTCCTTTTTCTAAAGCATTTTTAGCAAACTGGATAGGAAGTTCTCCTGAACCTGCAATAAGACCTATCTTCATACTGATTTCTTTTTAGTTGCGTCTGGTGTAATTCCTCTTTTTGAATTTTTTATAAAATTAATTAAATTTTTTATCTCTTCTGTTTCTGGTAATTCTTCTAATACCTTCCTTATTCCCTCTTCTAAAGTAGAAGATTTAATAAAAAGTATTTTATATGCCTCTTTTAAAATTTTTATTTGCTCACTGGTAAAACCATTTCTTTTTAATCCTACAAGGTTTAATCCATAAAGCCTTGCATGATTTTTAGAAGCTCTTGTATATGGTGGAATATCTTTATCAACTGCTGAAGCACCACCTACCATTGCATAATCACCAATTCTACAAAACTGATGAATAGGAGTAAGACCACCAATAAAAACATTGTTGCCTATATGAACATGACCTGCAAGGGTTACATTATTTGCAAGAATTGTGTTTTTCCCAACTTTACAGTCATGGGCAATATGAACATAAGCCATAAGATAGGTATTATCATTTATTAATGTTATACCATCATCAAATCTTGTTCCTCTGTGGATAGTACAATATTCTCTAATTACAACATTATTTCCTATCTTTACAAAACTTTTTTCACCTTCAAAACCAAGATGTTGTGGAATATTGCCTATTACTGCTCCTTCAAAAATCTTACAATTTTCACCTATTGAAGTATAGTTTTTTATTTTTACATTGGAAGAAATCTCTGTGTTATCACCAATTTCAACATTATCTTCAATAATGGAAAAAGGGCCAATTTTAACATTGGCCCCAATTTTTGCCTTTTTAGAAACTATTGCTGTTGGATGTATTTCTGTAGCCATGAATTCCTTAAACTAATAAACTTTTTAATACTTCTTTTGGTTGAACACCAACTTTTGTATCTACTACTTGTCCATTTTTAAATACCATAATTGTAGGGATAGCTCTAATTCCATATTTCATTGCTATATTTGGATTTTCATCAGTGTTTAACTTACATATTTTAGCTTTTCCTTCAAGTTCTTCAGCAAGCTCTTCTATAACAGGAGCTATTAATCTACAAGGTCCACACCATGGTGCCCAAAAATCAACTAATACAGGTAGTTCAGAGTTTAAAACCTCCTGCTCCCAATTTGATTCATTTAAAACACATACTTTGCCAGCCATTTTTTATTCCTCCTCTACTAATAATTTATAAATTTTTAAAGCTTTTTCATTTTTAATATAATAACATACAATTGAACCTTCTCGTTTATAACCAAGTATACCTTTATTTCTTAAAACAGATAAATGTTGAGAAACATTAGGCTGAGGTAAATCTAAAGCTTCCCAGATATGTTTTACACATTTTTTTCCTGAACTTAAAAAACCTATTATTTTAAGTCTACTTGGATGGGCTAAAGCTTTTAAAAGTTCTGCATTTTCTTCAAGCCATTCTTCATCTTGCCATAAATTTGAATCTACAATTTGTTCTTCTGACTTTGCTTTTTTTGCCATCTTAATCACCTTCCATTTATATTAGAATATAACTAAATTATATTATAAGTATATATTATAATAATTTCAAGATATATTATAAGAATATTAATATAAATATTAAAAGTAAGTATTTATAGGATTTTACAAGCTTGGTTAGATAATATAAATATAGGGAAAGGGCTAAAAGCCCTTTTATAAGATTTATACAGACGCTGTTATTTTATTGATAATATTTTCTGTTGATATTACATGTTTTTGGAGACCTAATTCTTCAGGATTCATTCCTAAAGCAAGACCAATCATTTGAGGAAGGTGGAGTATAGGCATTCCTATATTAGTACCTATTCTTTCCTCTGCTTCTTCTTGCATTGCATCAAGTTGAGTATGACAAAGTGGGCAAGGTGTTACCATAAAATCTGCTTTTTCTTCTTTTGCTGCCTCTGTATCCATTGCTGTAAGTCTTAATGTAACTTCATCTTCTGCAGACCAGAAAGAGTGGAAACCACAGCAAGCAAGTCTTGCTTCATGATCCTTAGGATTTCCTCCTAATGCTTCAATAATCATTTCTATAGATTTTGGATTATCTGGATCTTCATAACCTATTAAATATACAGGTCTAATTATATGACAACCGTAAAATGGAGCTATATTAAAATCTTTTAAAGGTCTGACAACCATCTCTTTTAATTTATCAAGTCCAACACCATCTATTACTTCCCATAAGAAATGAGTAACTTCAGAAGTTCCTTTATATTCTAATCCTGCTTCTGCTAAAACTTCATTAACTGCCTTTTTTAATTCAGGATCATTATCAAGTTTAAATTTTGTTTCTCTAAGCATTACAGTACAAGTATTACATATTGTTAATAAATCAAGTCCAAGTTCTTCAGCAAGTGCTAAATTTCTTGCATTTATAGTTAATGATAGAAACTCATCTTTTTCTTGAACAGCTCCTGCACCACAGCAAGTAGCAGCTTCAAGTTCAATAAGTTCCATACCAAGCTTTTCTGCCACTAAATATGTTGAGTTATAAAGCTCAGGAGCTACTCCCTTTGCAGAACAACCTGTATAAAAAGCATATTTTAATTCAGCCATTATTCATTACCTCCTTTGTCTAAAAAGTTGGCTCTCTTTCTAGTTTTCCTTTTATCTTCATATACAACTCCAAGTATTTGAGGAATTCTAATTTTAACTTCTTTTTCTTTTTCCTTAGCCTTTTCATAAATTTTTTCAACTTCTTCATGTCTTTTAACTTTGTGTCCGCCAAAGAAATCAGCTATATTTACTTTTCCTTTAAAGAACATTTTTATTCCAAATGGGGCTCTTTTTACAGCACCAAGAACACCTTCTTGTCTTATTGGTAAAAGCATTTCATTAAGAAGGCCTCTTTCTTTAATGTCTTTTTCAAATATTTCAGCATGTCTTTCACCGGGAGTTTTATATCCTTCTTCTGCTGCAATAATTCTAAGTCTTATAATACTTTCATAAGGTTGAACTTCTTTTGGACAGTTTGTTGTACATTGCCAACATCTTACACACCATTCAAGATTGAAATGATCTAAAACTGCTTCTAATCTTTCTCTTCTTGCTCCATCTCTTGAGTCTGCAGCAAATCTATATGCTTTTGCCAAAACAAAAGGAGATAGATAATCTTTATTTGCTTTTAAAGCATTACATTCAGAAACACAAGAAGCACATAAAATACAATCAGATGCAAAATCTATTTTGTGATGATCATAAGGATCTTGTCTATATTCTGTACCATCTGCAGGAGGTGGTTCTTTTGGAATAAACCAAGGTTTAACTTGTTTGAATTTTTCCAATAGCCAATCAAAATCAAATATAAGATCTTTTAAAGGTTTAACATTTCCAATAGGTTCTACAACAATTGTATCTGTGTTATATTTCTCAAGAAGTTTAGTTACTTGTTCTTTACAAGCTAATGTCCCATGTCCATTTATTTTCATAGAACAAGAACCACATATAGCTGCTCTACAGTTATACCTAAAAGATATTGAAGGATCTTGTGTTTCTTTAACTTTAAATAGAGCTGCAAGAACTGTCATACCTTTTTCAACAGGTAGTTTGTAAGTTTTGTAGTAAGGCTGTTCATCTTTGGTAGGATCGTATCTAAATACTTTTAGATAAAAGTGCTCCATTTTTCCACACCTCTATACGATTATTTATAAATTTTAAATATTTTAACCATATAAATTAAAATATAGCAACAAAAACTATTATACATAAAAAAACTATTATACATAAAAAATTATTGACTATATTAATTATAAAAATTATATTGAAGATATAGGAAATTTAGGAGGGAAATATAATGAAAAGAATATTGGTAGGTATAATGGCTTTATCTTTAACAGCATTTGCTGGAAACACTGTAAAATTAAAAAAACCCCCTAAAGAGTTAGATAAATACTATCCGCCAAATGCAAAGGCTCCTTTATTTTTATATAACATGTATCAAGCATCTACTTCTTTTACAGGAATGCTTACAAATGTACAGCAAAAAGATTGGAAAAATGCAGAAAAATGGGCTGGAAGATTAAAAGAATCCTATTTTAAAATAGAAAAAATGGTTCCTTCATGGAAAAAGTATCTTAGAAAAAATGAGATGGAAAAACTTGTTGAAGCAGTAAAAAACAAAAATATAGCAAATATAAGAAAGTATGCAAATTTAGTAGGGCAAAGCTGTTCTAACTGTCATAAAAAGAATATGTTACCTGTAAAAGTAAAATACCATTATCCTTCAGTTGATCTTATATCAATTGAAGATCCAGTATCAGGAATGGATTATAGTGTTGAAGATTATATGAAAAAATTATCAACAAGCTATAAACTAACAAAAGTTTTTTTTGATGATGATAAAACAAAAAGAGCTTTAAAATCAGCAGTAGATTTTACAAAAAGATTTAAAGCATTAACTCAAAGTTGTTCTGAATGTCATACAAATAAGATTGTTGAGAATGTTTATTTTGGTAAAAAAACAAATAAAGCCTTAAGAAATTTAGTTCAGTCTGTAAGACAGAAAAACAAGAAAAACTTTATGCAAGCTATGAATTCTATTGGTGGAGTATGTTATAAATGTCATAATGTTCATGAAACACCTTTAATGTTAAAAAGTAAATTAGAAAAATGAAATACTTATTTTTAGTTTTGCTTTTTTTCTCTTTTTCTTTTTCTCAGGAATATAAAGCAGTTTTTGATTGTGAATCTAATAATGCAAGATTTGTTTTAGGTAGGTTATTTTTAATTGAAAGAACAATAAAAAATTTTAAAGAAGATAATCTAAAATATAAGTTTGAGATAACTATACATGGAAGTTGTGTTTTATTTTTAAGAAAAGATTTATCTAAATTCTCACCTAGAAAAAGACACCAAATTGAAGATTTGCAAAATCAGCTTGAGATATTAAAAGAGTTATATAATGTTCAGATAAAAGCTTGTAATATAGCTTTAAATAGATATGGACTTAAGAAAAAAGATATTATAGATTTTGTAAATATTGTGAAAAATTCATGGCAAGAGATTATAATATTACAAAATAAAGGATATGCATTGGTTCCATTTGAATAAGGAGAAGATTTGGGAAAAGGTTTATATAAAAATCAAAGAATAGCAGTATTTTTAGATGTTCAAAACTTATATTACTCAGCAAGAGATGTATTTAATAGAAAAGTTAATTTTGAAAGTGTTTTGTATAAAGTGTTAAATGATAGAGTTCTTGTAAGAGCTATAGCCTATCTTGTAAAACTTCAAGGTGTAGATCAAAAAGGTTTTATAAACACTTTAAGGCATATTGGTTATCAAGTAAAAGCAAAAGAACCAAAAATATTCAAAAGATTAGACGAACAAGGGAATTTATGGACAAGTATAAAAGCTGATTGGGATATGGGAATAGCAATGGATGCAATATCTATGGCAGACAAAATAGATGTAGCAGTATTAACAAGTGGAGATGGTGATTTTGTTGAGCTTGTTAAATATTTACATACAAAAGGTGTAAAAGTAGAAGTCGCCGCTTTCAAACAAACAACTGCCAAAGAACTAATAGAAACAGCTGACGAATTCATTGATTTAACTATCTTTGGTGAAGATATATTCCTTTGATTTAAAGTAGAAATTTCCTATATTATAGTAAAAAAAGCAGGAGGAGATAAATGGCAGATAAAAATCAAGATATAGAAATTTCTATTGAAGAAAAAGAAGTAAATAAAGAGCAAGAAGAGTTAAAACAAGAGGAAAATAAAGAAGAAAAAATGGAAACAGAAGAAAATATAGAGCAGTTAAAACAGGAAATAAATCAACTAAAAGAAAAATTACAAAAAACTGAAGAACAAGCAAAAAAACTAAGTATTTTATATCAAACTTTATCTCAAGACTTTGAAAGCTATAAATTAAGAACTTTAAAAGAAAAAGAACAAATCAAAGAGGAAACAATAGAAAAACTGGCAAAAGAACTTTTAAACATAGTAGATAATTTTGAGAAAGCAATTGAAAGTGCAAAACTATCTGATGATATTTCTTCTTTAGCTAAAGGCGTTCAAATGATTCATTATCAACTTGTTAAATTTTTAGAAAATATTGGGATAAATGAAGTAATTGCAGAAGGAGAATTTAATCCTTCACATCATGAAGCTATTGATACATATATATCTACAGAGCACAAACCAAATGAGATTGTAAAAGTATTACAAAAAGGATATAAATATAAAGAAAAAGTAATTAGACCTGCAAAAGTAGTTGTAGCAATACCACCAGAGGAAAAAGAGGAACAAGAAAAAAATAAATAATGGATTTTTATAAAATTCTTGGGATTCCTAAAAATGCTACAAAAGATCAAATAAAAAAAGCCTTCAGGGAAAAAGCAAAAAAATATCATCCAGATATAAACCCTGAAGGCTCTGAAAAATTTAAATTAATCACAAAAGCTTATGAAACTTTAATAAATGATGAAAAAAGAAAACAGTATGATTTAACTTTAAAAAATAAAACTATTAAAGATAAAATTGAACAAACGATAGAAAATATATTTTCTTTTGATAGGAAAGTAAATGGCAGAAATATTTACGTAGACATTGAGCTTACATATGAAGAAGCATTTAACGGAACTACAAAACTTATAACCTATGAAAGAAAGGAAATATGCAAAGAATGTGAAGGAAAAGGTATTACTGAAAATTCCATATTAAAAGAATGCTCTTTATGTAAAGGAAAAGGAAAATTAAAAACACCACTACTTAATATTATATGTCCTAAATGTAAAGGAAGAAAATTTATTATTTTAAATCCCTGTATTTCTTGCGGTGGTAGTGGTATAAAAAAAGAAATAAAAGAAAAAAAGTTCCATATAAAACCATTTTCATCAGATAGATTATCTATTATTGTTGAAGATTTAGGAGATGAAGGTATAAATGGTGGTAAAAATGGAAATTTAGTTTTAAATATAAAATTAAAAAAACATCCATTTTTCAAGAAAAAAGGACTTGATTTATATGCAGATATATTTTTGCCAAAGGAAAAAAGATTTAAAGAAAATTTTGTAAAAATAAAAAATTTAAAAGGAGAGATATTAAAGGTAAAAATCCCTCCAGGACTTAATTCAGGTGATATTTTAAAAATAAAGAATGAAGGTTTTGAGAATAAAGGTAATATATATTTAACTTTAAAATACATCTAATTTCTATTTAAGATTTAGATATATTTTGAGGCTTCTTGTTTTGCTATTTTATCACAAAGTTCATTTTCTTTATGGCCACTATGCCCTTTTACCCATATAGGATTTATTTTATGAATTTTCATTAAGTTATAAATTTCTTGCCACAATTTTTTATGGGATACCTCTTTTTTAGCTGAGTTTTTCCAGTTATTTTTTGCCCAATTATGTATCCATTCTTTTATCGCCTTTACTACATACTTTGAATCTGTGTATAGATCTACTTCACAAGGCTTTTTTAGCTGTTTTAATGCTTTAACAACTGCTAAAAGTTCCATTTCATTATTTGTAGTTTTTTTCTTACCACCTTTTATTATTTTTTGATGTTTGTTATATCTTAAAATAGCACACCATCCACCGGGTCCTGGATTTCCAAGAGAAGAACCATCTGTAAATATTTCTACTTTTTTCAAAACTCACTCCTTATAATCTCAAATATTACTGGTATCTCCACAACAATACTTTTGTTATTTGGTGGTGGTTTAAAAGGTATTGAGTTTTCTACAGTTATTATAGCCTGTTTATCCAAAACATTAGAACCACTACTTTTTACAATCTTAATTTCTTTTGTATCAACTGTTCCATCTTTTTTTATTATAAATCTAACTATTACTGTTCCTTCTATTTCTAATCTTTTAGCTGTTAAAGGATATGCAAGATTTTCTTGAAGTCTATCTCTTACATAGTATAGGTACTTCATAATATCTTCATCTTTCTTTGTTGTACCTTCTTTTTTAGGTTTTTCTTCTCCTATCTGAAATATCTGATTTTTTCCTTTTAAATGGGAAATATTTAACTGCTTTGGTGGTTTTTCTTCTTTCGCTTTATTATTTTCTGCAGGTGGTATAGGTACCTTTGGTAGTTTTTTTTCTTCTTTTTTTGTTTTTTGTTTTTCTGCTATTTTTAAATTTTTATTTTCTGTTTTTGGAAAAGGTAAGTTTGGCTGTTTTACTTGATTTTTCTCTTTATTAACTAATTTTTCCTCATCCTTTTGCTTTGGCTTTTTATTTTCAACTTTTTTTTCTTCTTTTGGCTTCTCTTTGCTTATAGCTACTTTTTTTGTTGCTTTTTCTTGAGTTTTTATTTTTTTAGGTTTTGTTTTCTCTATTTTTTTATTGATTTTGCTTTTTTCTTTATTTTTAGTCTTAGTTTTCTGTTTTTTTATTTTTTTATTCTGTAAAATAGTTTTTTTCTTTACAATTTTTTTTGTCTTTTTATGTTTTTTTATCTTCTTTTTAGATATATTTTTTTTATTGCTGTTTTTATTAAAGCTATGCTTTGGAATACTACTTTTTTTTGCAGTTTTTAGTTTTGTTTTCTTAGGAATTTTTCTTTTTGGAATACCTTTTTTTGATTTTTCTTTTTGTTTTTCATAATTTAAAGTAATAAATATTGGTTTTTCTTCTTGCTTTTCCTTTTTTTGTTTAAAAAAATGTAATGAATAAAATATAGATATATGTATAAGCAAAGATATAATTAAGGCTAATAAAAATATTTTATTTATTTTCATTCTTTTTTGGTTTCTATCATATACTTTTCAAGTCCGGATTGTTTACAAATATCTATAACTGAAACAACATTTTGAAACTTGGTATCTTTATCTGATCTTAAAACAACTGTAATATCTTTATCTTTATTTTTTAATTCTTCTTTAAGCTGTGCTTTTGTTATAGGTTTTCCATTTAAAAATAAAGAGCCATCTTTTTTTATTGTTATCTGGATTTTTTTCTCTTTTATCTCTTTTTTTTGTGCAGTTTTTGAGTTTGGAAGGTTTAAAGGTATTTTACCTTCTACCATAAAAGTGGCTGTAGCCATAAATATAATTAATACAACAAGTATAATATCAACAAAAGGGGTCATATTTATTTCTGATATTTCTTTATCATCATTATCTATAAGTTTCATTTTAATCCTCTAATTGTAAAGGAAGTTTTTTCTTTTCTTCATATATTAAAAGTAAAGTTTTTATTTTCCTAACAAAATAGTTATATGCAATAACAGAAGGAATAGCAACAAAAAGTCCCATAGCTGTAGCTACAAGAGCTTCAGAAATTCCCTCCATCACTACTTTTACACCAAATTCTGATGATTGTCCTAAGTCGTGGAATGCTTGCATTATACCAAGTACTGTTCCAAATAATCCTATAAATGGTGCATTATTCCCAAAAGTTGCTAAAATTCCAAGTCTTTTTTCTAATGATAGCTTCAGTTTTAAAGGCTCATAAGATAATAAATTTTTTTCTATTTTTTTAATAGATATAAATCTTTCTATTATTACTGCTACTGAGAGTATACTCATTAAAATAAGTAGATATAAAACAGGTTTTTCACCAACTAAGGCAAGATTTAAAAGTAGCTGGGTAATATCCATTATTACTCCTTAATAAGTTTTTCTACATCTTTAACAATACTATCTACAGGTAGATACATTCCAAGAAACTCTTCAACAATATTTCCATCTTTATCAATTATTGTAACTTTTGCAGTATGATCTATCATTCTATGTTTCATTATCATATTTCCATGTTTCATAGTCATTATTCCTTTATCTTTTACATATATTTTATAATCTTTCCAAACTTTCTCTAAATCCTCTTTTTTTCCTATTACAAAAACAAAATCATCAAAACCATGTTCTTTTTTATATTTTCTAACCCTTTCTAAGGTATCTCCTTTTGGATCAACCGATATAAATATTATTTTGTATTTTCCTTTTAAGCCCTTTTTGTTAAGCTCTGTTTCTACTTGCTTTAAATAAGCAAGAATAGTAGGGCAAACATGAGGACAATGGGTATAACCATAAGTCAGTATTAAAACTTTTCCTTTGTAATTTTTCAAACTAAATGGTTTTCCTTCATCTGTAATAAGATTTTTAATTTCAGGTGCTTTTTTAGGAAATCCTTTTACAGAGCCTTCAAGTGCAAAAGAAAATGAAAAAATGAAAATAGTTAAAAATAAAATAGCTTTTTTCATATCTATCCTCCTTTTTGAATCAATTATACATAAAAATTATTGTTAAACTAACAAAAAATTAAAACATACAACCTAATATATAATAATTTTAAAAACTAAGAAAGGAAAAAGTTATGAAAATCTGTAGCTGGAATGTAAACTCAATCAGAGCAAGAAAAGAACTTTTATTTAAATGGCTTGAAGAAAAAAGAAAATATGATATAGATATTTTATGTCTTCAAGAGTTAAAAGTTGAAGAAGATATATTTCCTTTCAATGATTTTAAAGAAAAAGGCTATGAATGTGTAGCGAATGCTCAAAAAAGATATAATGGTGTTTCTATCTGTTCTAAACTGCCTATTGAGGAAACAATAAAAGATTTTGGCAGTTTTTTTGATAATCAAAAAAGATTATTAATCTCAAAAATAAAAGGTATTTATATAATAAATGTTTATGCTCCTCATGGAGATTTAAGGGGTGGAGAGAAATATTATTATAAGCTTGAATGGTATGAAAAATTTTTAAATTGGCTAAAGGAAAATTTTTCTCCAGATTTACCAATTATAATGGTTGGAGACTTTAATGTGGCTTTAGAAGATATAGATGTTTATGATCCAGAATTATTAAAAGATAGTATAGGAACTATGCCTGAAGAAAGAGAGGCTTTAAAAAAACTAATAAACTGGGGATTTATTGATACTTTTAGATATTTATATCCAGAAAAACAACAGTTTACGTGGTGGGACTATATAGGTGGTGCCATATGGAAAAATGAAGGAATGAGAATTGATTATATATTTTGCACTAAGCCTTTAATAGAAAAATTAAAGGATGTTGAAGTTGATTTATGGCCAAGAAGAAGAAGAAAACCAACTCCTTCAGATCATGCTCCTATAATTGCTGAATTTGACATTTAGGTTTTATAAAGTTTTAGAAAATCAATTAAAGAACTTAAAAATGCAAATAATAAAACTAAACTAAATACTATAACACCAAAAACTAAATATCCTGCAATATCAAGTATTATAAAAGCTACATATGAAATTAATATAATTTTGTATAAATTTTCAAACTTTTTCCTTGAAAGAGGAATACCTTTTTTATTCTGTTTCATACTAAAAATGATTCTTGGTGTTAAATGAAGCATTCCTCCTATAATTGTAAACAATCCAAATCCATAAACCATAAAATATATATGGTATGGAATAAGTATAAATCTTCCAGAAACTCCAACTATATGAGCTAAAATAAGACCTATAACTAAAAATATATGCCCTGTAATAAAGAATTTAATAACATAAGGTATTCCATGAAGTTTAATCTGAGGTTTTATGCTGTCATAAAATACAAATTTTAAAAATAGCAGTATAACTATTAACTCAAATAAAGCAAAACTTGCAATAAATTTATAATCTCTAATAAAAAAGCTTAAAATTATTCCAACTACTACAATCTGATGAATATAAAAAAGAGAATTTATTACAATCTGTCCTGTTTTTGTCTTCCCTAAGGTTTGCATATAAATCATAGGTATCCAAGCAGTTTGAACACCAAGTATTGCATTAATCATTGCTCCAACAGTAAAAGTATGCAAAGCTACCTGAATTGAAAGGTTGTCTGTTTTTAAAGATAAAAATAAGAATATAGAAGACAAAATCATAAAAACTATAGAAGCAGTTAAATATTTAACAGTTAAAGGCTTTAGATTTTTTACTACTGATAATATATGAAAAGAAAATATTAAAACCTGAGAAGCTATAAAGAAATAAGCAATATTAAAATTTCCAAGAGCAATATAAACTGAATAAAGAACTCCAATTATAAATACAATCTTTTCTATCCATTCTAATGATAATCTTTGTTGTTGAGAGTTTGGAATTACTTGATAAAATGCTCCAATTATAGTGTTTAGAATAAATCCAAATACTGCTATTTGGCCATAATAGATAAAATTTCCTGTTTTAGCCTTTAGATACAAAGATAAAAACAGATTAATAAATGCAAGAATAAAAAATAGTGGTGTAATTTTTGATATATAAAACATTTTAACCGCCTAATCTTAGTTTTACTGCAAAATATATTATCAAAATACCAATAATAAGGTTAGTTATACCAAATATCCTTGTTATCTTTTTATATTTTTCTGTTAAATGAGCTTTTGGACCAAAATAAAAATCATGAATAACTGCAATAATTGTAGTAATTATAAATAGAAAAATTTTTAATTTTAAAGTATTTGTATAAGGTAAATCTTGTAAAAAAAGATTAAAAGATTTTATTCCTCCAATAAAATAAGCATTAAAAACACCAGTAATAAATAAGACAGGAAGTCCAATTACTGTACCCCAAAAACTATATCTTTTTCCAACTTCTTGATAAACTTCTGCTTTATTTTTAAAATCAAGAGGTAATTTTCTAACATAAGGCGATAAAACTATTGCCATAAAAAGCATTCCACCTATCCAAAAAGAAGCCACTAAAATATGAATTACTAGTATAAGTTCTTCCATTTAATAACCTTTCTTTTTAATATTATCAGTAATATAAATAAAAACCAAGCAATATTAAAATTATTTTTAGAAAATGAGCAACCACCACCTCCACCACCTCTATTATCATATACATCTGCTCGTAGATTAATTTCTAAATTTTGATAATATGTATTATTAGGTATGTTTAAAATTGATACTTTAATTCCTGTAGAGCTTGCAGAAAACCTTAGGGTTAAACTACAACTTTCAAATGTATTTAGATTTCTATTAGAACAGTTATCAAAAATAATCTGAAAATAAGGATTATTTTTAAGAGTAATATTTCCAATACTTAAAATATCATTTCCTGAATTTTTTATATTAAATGTAATATCTTTTATTTTCCCTATATTAAAATTACCAAAATAGTAGGAATAATTACCATCTTCTTCATTAATAGGTTTATCAATACATATTTTAGGATTTATTTCATCTTTTAAAAGATTATATACATTTACTCTATTACAACTTAAAGAATATCCGGATAAAGAAATAATATTATCTCCAGTTGTTAAAACTTTATCTTTTACCTGTTTCGGTGTTAAATTAGGATTTATAGAATATAAAAGAGCTACTGCTCCTGCTACAACTGGTGATGCTTGGGAAGTTCCTACTGCACATGCATAAGCCTCTTCATAACTATTGTTAAATGGAAGATATGTACTTAAAATACCTTCACTACAGTTTTCTGAACTTACAAACTCTCCTCCTGGTGCAAAAATATCAACTGTTTTTACTCCATAATTTGAAAAATATGCTCTTTTATCCTGTCTATTAGTTGCTCCAACACATATTACATTATCTAAAACTGTAGAATAATTACAAGGTAAAAAAGTGGAAATATCATTATTATTACTACTATTACCTGCGGCTACGGTAAAAACTGCATTTATTGATTTCATTAAACATTTTTCTGTTTCTGAGTAATCTGGATTATTACAATCTATATTTAAAATTTCAGGAATAGCATCATAACCATAACTGGCATTTACTGCAACTATATTTAAACCACTATCTTTTAATTTTTTTACATATTTTAAACATTCAATTAAATGATTAAGGTCTCCTTCTCCGTTTTTATTTAAAAATTTACAAGGAATTATTTTTATATTCCAGTTTATTCCTGCTATTCCCTCTAAATTATCACTTACTGCCCCTATAATTCCTGAAACATGGGTTCCATGTCCATCATTATCTAAAGCACTTCCTTTTCCTTGTAAAGCATCATATCCATAACAATCATCTATATATCCATTATTATCATTATCTATATTATCTTCACATCCATCATCTATACCATTGTTGTTTAAATCTTGTCCAAGGGTTTCTCCTGTATTTAGCCAGATATGTTCTTTCAAATCAGGATGATTATAATCTACACCTGTATCAAGTACTGCAACATAGACAGTATTTGATCCTATTGAAATATTCCAAGCATCTTCCATTCCTATTTTTTTTAAATACCATTGATAAGGATAGAAAGGATCATTTGGAATAAGCTGTTTTTTTATTATATAGTTTGGAATAGCAAGTAAAACATTTTCATCTTTTTTTAGTTTCTGGATAAAACTTTCCATTGTTTCATTTTTTGGAAGTTTTATTACTACTTTTTTTCCTTTTTTGCTAACTATAGATAATCCTTTTATACTTTGAGTAGAAATATTACTTTTTAAATAAACAATAACTTCATTTTTATAAGGTTTTCCAAAAGAAAATATAAAAAAAGCAAGTAAAATTAAAGTTGAGGTATTTGCATAGTTAAGCAATGGAAGCCTCCAAGGCCTATTAAAATATCATAAGCATATATTCCTATTACTTTTTTATCATTAAATATTTTTTGAAGTATTTCAATAGCTATTTTATCTTGTTTACAATTAAAAGTTGGTACAAGAACATATTTATTAGTAATATAAAAGTTTGCATAACTTGCAGGAAGTCTATAATTTTTTTCTTCTGGAAAATCAAAATATTGAGGCTCTGGCATAGGTATCGTGATTATATTGAAATTATTTCCATTAGTATCTTTAAAGCTTTTTAAAAGCTCTAAATTTTCTTTTAATGGTAGATAATTTTCATCTTCTTTATCTTCTTCAATAACAGTAATTATAGTATTTTCATTTACAAATCTTGTAATATCATCTATATGGCCATCAGTATCATCTCCAACAATACCTTCTTTAAGCCATAAAACTTGTTTTACTCCAAAATATTTTTTTAGATTATTTTCTATATCTTCTTTTGTTAATTGAGGATTTCTATTTTTATTTAAAAGACAGCTTTCTGTTGTTAGTAAACTACCTGCTCCATTTACATCTATTGAACCACCTTCTAAAACCATATCTATTTTTTGACATTTTTTATTTAAAATCTGGCACATTTTTGATGCTACTTGATTGTCTAAATCATAAGGATATTTCCCACCCCAAGAGTTAAATTCAAAATCAAGGCCTATCCAGTCTTTATTATCTTTTACAAAGATAGCTCCAAAATCTCTGTTCCAACAATCATTTGTAGGGATAATATGTATATTTATATTTTTTTGCAGTGCATCTACTTTTTTTAATTTTTTTTCTAAATCTCTTTTATTTTCCTCATTATCAACATTAATATGAACTTTTTCACTTTCAGAGATATATTTAACCATTAAAGCAAACTCATTTTGAGCTTTTTCTAAATTATCAAAAAAGGTTTCTGGATTTTGAGGGTAGGTAGTCCAAGTTCCATAATGTTTATACCATTCTGGTGGTAAATACATATACTCTCCTTAAAAGCTGTAATACTGTTTTTTTGCTTTTACAAACTCAAATTTATCTTCTCTTGGAAGATATGCTGTTAATTTATTTCCTAAAACACAACCTGTATCTATACCATAACATTTATTATTTATATAAGGTTCTTCATAAACAGTATGGCCATAAATAATTTTAGGACTATCTGGTTTTACTTTTCTATTTATAGTCCAATCTAATCTTTCAGGAAAACCATTTTCTAAAAATCTTCCTGTTGTTTCTCCATATAAAACAAAACTTTTTATCTTTTTTGAAACTTTCCCTATCATCTCATCTTTTATTCCTGCATGGGCTATTACAGATTCATTGTTATTTACAATAAGATATAAAGGTATTTTTTCGTAATATTCTAAGATTTTGTTTTTTAAATTTTCTTTAGCTTTTTCTGGTAAAGAGTTAAACTCTTCTACTGTTTTTTGCATACCATAACTTATTTTTACATCATTTCCTTTTAACCATCTAATAAATTTATCCATATGATTACTTTGAACTTCTAAAAATTTTCCTTTTTTGTGCAAATCCATACAAAATTCAAGAGTTTTTAGATTATAATCTCCTCTATCTATATTATCTCCAACACTGATTATAAATGTATCTTCTCCATATTTAGACCATATTTTTTCTATAAGTTCTTTTAATTCATAATAACAACCATGTGCATCACCAATTACTGCATATTTTTTTAAATTTATCTTTAAAAAACTTTCCATCTTATTTTAAACCTTCATAAACTTTATCAATATTAAATTTAATCATCTGGATATAATTTTTATTTATTCCAAAAGGGTCTAAAAATATAATATTTACCTTTGTAGCATTTTTTACAAGATCTGCATATTTAGGATTATAAAACTGTTTTGCCGCAAAAATTGATTTTATATGATTTGTTTTTATTAAATTAATTAATTTTATAATATGTTTTGGTGTTGGCTCTCTACCATGTCCAAGTTCAATAACTGCTAAATATTTAAGTCCAAATCTTTTTGTAAAGTATGGCCAAGCATAATGGTAAGAGATAAAATTTTTATTTTTTAGTTTATTTATTTTATCTTTTCCATATTTTATTATTTCATCTACTTTTTTCTCAAAAGATTTTAGATTTTTTTCATAAATTCTCTTATTCCTTGGGTCTATTTTTATTAATCTTTTATAAACTGCTTTTGCTATTATTTTTGCGTTTTCAGGGTCAAGCCATAATGCAGGGTGAAATGTTTCATGGTGGTGTTTCTGTTCTTCAGTATGTTCTTTAAATTCAAACTCTTTAATAAGTTTTATTCCTTTAATATCTGAAACCTTTATCTGTTTACCTTTTGGTAATAATTTAATTATATTATTAATATTAGGTTCTCCTGAGCCAATGTATAAAAATATATCTGATTGATAAACCTTTTTTAAATCAGATGCTTTATACTCATAAGTATGAATAGATGCATTTGGTGGAATAATATAATAAACTTTAGCTTTTTCTTTTGTAATCTCTTTTACAATATCTGCAACTGATTTAACTGTCGTTGTAATTGTTATAGCAAAAGATGTATAAATTGAAAGTAATAATAATATTAATATTTTTCTCATTTTATCTCTTCTTTTAGTTTTTCAACTACCTTTTTTAAATTTTCTGAAATTGAAGGAATATATTCTATCTCATTTCCAATATTTAAAAACTGTTTTGGTAGTTTTTTTACATTATTAATTGCTTTTTCTTTTATTTTTTCTAAGGTCGGTAGATTTATACATACTTTTCCATTTTCCATCACTTTTTTTAGTAATGGTTTTCCCTCTAAATTTTCATCATATAAACCTACGGTATCTTCTTTAAATTTGCCATTTTCAAACTGTCTAAATACTTGTTTTTTAGATGGTAAAGTTATCTTATGTGGGCTAAATTTCATGACAGGTCTTCCATCATACTCAACAAGTTTATAAGCACAATCAAGATAAGGAAGATCAGAAGAAACTACTAATTTTGTTCCTACTCCATACCCATCAATAGGTGCATTTTTTTCAATATGTTCTTTTATTTTATACTCATCTATGGAACCACTTGCTATTATTTTTGCATCTTTATATCCTTCTTCATCAAGTATTTTTCTAACTTCTTTTGAAAGTTTTACTAAATCTCCACTATCTAATCTAACTCCTTTAAAGCTTTTCATATTTAGTTTTTTTACTGCTTTTAATGCGTTTTTTAAACCTTTTATAGTATCAAAAGTATCTATTAAAAAAATGGTATTTTCTGGATATTGTTTTGCAAATGCTTCAAAAGCCTTTTCTTCATCAAAATAAGAAAGTATAAATGAGTGTGCCATTGTACCAACTATTGGGATATTATACTCTTTACCTGCAAGAACATTTGAAGTTCCTGCAAATCCTCCAATATATGAGGCTCTTGCTGCTTTCATTCCTGCATCTGTTCCATGGGCTCTTCTTAAACCAAAATCAACTAAAATCTTTTTAAAATCTCCTGCTATATTACATCTTATAGCTTTTGTTGCAACAAGTATTGGATGTTGAAGAGTATT
Source organism: Hydrogenothermus marinus (assembly GCF_003688665.1). NCBI lineage: Bacteria > Pseudomonadati > Aquificota > Aquificia > Aquificales > Hydrogenothermaceae > Hydrogenothermus > Hydrogenothermus marinus. The sequence goes on along the minus strand of NZ_REFO01000014.1, from coordinate 10,932 downwards.
TATTAAAAATGTTTCTATTATTTGTGCTTCAGGTAAAGGTGCCTCTACCTGAACAATAGGCTCATTTGGAAATACAATCTCTCCTTCTTCTACTGCATAAATATTTCCTGTAAATTTAAAGTTCTTAAGATAATCTAAGAAGAAATCTTCAAATCCTTTTTCTTTTAAATACTGAATATCTTCATCTGTAAATTTTATATTCTCAAGATAGTATAAAAGCTGTTCAAGTCCTGCATTTAAGAAAAAGGTTCTTTTTTTGGTAGGTCTTATATAAAAATCAAATATAGCTGTTTTTGTTCTATTTTCTTTTAGATAAACTTGAGCCATTGTAAGCTCATAAAGGTCTGTTAATAAAGCCATATTTTTTTCATTTACAAATCCAAATCTCATTTTTCTCCCCTAAAATATTTAGCCAAGCTTTCTGCAACTTGTGTAATATTTCCTGCTCCAAGCACTAAAATTACATCATTTTCTTTTATTATATCTTTTGTTATATTTTCAACATCAGAAAGATATTTTGCAAAATAAACCTGCTTATTTAGCTTTTCTTTTATAGTTTCTGCTAATTTCTCTCCTGAAACTACTTCTATCTGCTTTTCTCCTGCTGAATATATATCTGTAATAATTATAATATCACTATCTTTAAAGCTATCTACAAATTCATCAAATAAAGAGGCAAGTCTTGTATATCTATGAGGTTGGAAAATAGTTATTAATCTGTTTTTATTTTGATACATATCATTTGCAGCTGAAATAGTAGCTTTAATCTCAGATGGATGATGGGCATAATCATCAATGACTTTAATCTTTCCATCAAATTTTATATCAAATCTTCTATTTGCATTTTTAAAGTTTTCTAAGGTTTCTTTAATTACACAAAAAGGTATATTAAGCTCTGTAGCTATAGATATTGATGCAAGAGCATTATAAATATTATGTTTTCCTGGAATAGAAAGATGTATCTCTCCAAAATCATTAACTTTAAATCTATATCTTCCATTTTCTAGATTTAAATCATAAGCTACTATATCTGCATTTTTATCTTCAATTGCAAACTTAATAACTCTTTTTTCTATTGAAGGCAAAATATCTTTTATATTTTTATCATCTATATTTAATGCTACTGCTCCATAAAATGGAATTTTATTTGCAAAATCTATAAATGCCTTTTTTATATCATCTAAATCTTTGTAATATCCAACATGCTCTAAATCTATATTATTAATAGAAATAATAGTTGGTGAAAGTCTTAAAAAAGAACCATCACTTTCATCTGATTCTGCTACTAAAAAATCACCTCTTCCAAGTTTTGCATTACTTCCAAATGTCTCTAATTTTCCACCAATTACAATAGTTGGGTCATATCCTGTTTTGGCAAGTATTGTTCCTACCATTGAAGTTGTTGTTGTTTTTCCATGACTTCCTGCAATTGCTATACCATATTTAAATCTCATAAGTTCTGCAAGCATTTCTCCTCTTGGTATTACAGGAATCCCAAGCTTTTTAGCTTCCACTATCTCAGGATTATCTTCTTTTACTGCTGAGGAATAAACAACAACATCTGCACCTATTACATTTTTAGGATTATGTCCAATAAATACTTTTGCTCCCATATTTTTTAGATTTAAAACAGTACTACTTTCTTTCAAATCAGAACCTGAGACATTAAATCCAAGATTTAAAAGGACATGGGCAATTCCATTCATACCAGAACCACCAATACCAACAAAATGAATATTTTTTACTCTTCCTCTAAACATACAAAGCACCTTTTTTGATTTTTATAGAAAAATTTTACTGTTTATTTTAAAGGATTTTAGCATAATTGAGATATTTTTTTATTTGGATAATTTTTGATTAAATTTTGAATAGAAAAATAATTTTGTTTAATTTAAATGATTGAGAATGATAGATTTAATATTTTTATTTAAAGGGGCTAAAAGCCCCTATTTTTATTCTAATATTTCAAGAACTGCTCTTTTGTTTTGCTTTCTTGCAACTGCCGCAAGTAATGTTCTGATAGCTCTTGCAGTTCTACCTTGTCTTCCAATTACTTTTCCAAGGTCTTCTGGAGCAACTTTTAATTCTATAACAGTAGTTTTTTCACCCTCTATTTCTTTAACTTCTACTCTATCTGGGTGATCTACAAGTGCTTTAGCTGTGAATTCAACTAATTCTTGAAGTTTGCTCATCTCTTCTACCTCCTATTTTCCTTTTGGGATTTCAATTTCTTCTAATCCAAATGCTTTTAAGATTTTAGCAGCTCTTTCTGTAGGTTGTGCTCCTTTTTCAAGCCAAACTTTTGCTTTTTCAATATTTATATTTCCAGTTTTTAATATTGGATCATAAGTACCAATATACTCAATATAATCTGACTCTCTTGGCTTTTTATTATCAACTACCACCATCTTGTACACTGGATGCTTCTTTCTTCCATATCTTGCAAGTCTAATCTTAACCAACTACTAATACCTCCTTAAATTTTAAAATGGTAAATTTGGCATATTAAACGGAAGTTTCATTTTACCAGATTTTTTCATTTTTTTCATCAATTTTTTCATCTCTTTATATTGCTTTAAAACTTTATTTACATCCATTATTGTTGTTCCACTTCCTCTTGCTATTCTTTTTTTTCTACTTCCATTTATGATATGTGGATTTTGTCTTTCTTCTGGAGTCATTGAGTTTATAATTGCTTCTATCTTTACAAACTGTTTGTTGTCAACTTTTAAATCTTTTATTTTGCTTCCTATTCCAGGTATCATTTTTAGTATATTTTCAAGAGGTCCAAGATTTTTTATCATCTGAAGTTGCTCTTTTAAATCTTCAAGAGTAAATTCAGCATTCATCATTCTTTTAGCCATTTTCTCGGCTTTATCTTCATCTATAGCTGCTTGCATTTTTTCTATTAAACTTTGAATATCACCAAGTCCAAGAATTCTTTGTGCAATTCTATCTGGATGGAAAGGTTCAAAATCATTTATTTTTTCTCCAACTCCAACAAATTTAATTGGTACCCCTAAAACTTGTCTTACAGATAAAGCTATTCCACCTTTTGCATCTCCATCAACTTTTGTTAAAATAACCCCTGTAAGTCCAACTTTTTCGTGATACTCTTTTGCAGTATTTATTGCATCTTGACCTTGCATTGCATCTGCAACATAAAGAATCTCTGTTGGATGAACCTTATTTTTTATTTCTACAAGTTCATCCATTAACTCTTGATCTATATGAAGTCTTCCTGCAGTATCAAGAATTAGATATGAAAGCCCTGCATTTTTGGCTTTTTCTATTACTTTTTCTGTAAGTTTTATAGCATCTTTTTCTTCTTCATCTACAAAACATGGAAGATTTATACTTTCTGCTAAGGTGCAAAGTTGTTTTGCTGCTGCAGGTCTTCTTACATCAGTAGAAGCAACTCCAACTGCAAAACCTTTTGATTTTAAATAATTGGCAAGCTTACCAGCGGTAGTTGTTTTACCGGTACCTTGAAGACCAACAAGCATTATAATAGTAGGAGTTTTTTCTGCTTTTTTTAAAGGTTCTTCTTTGCCAAGAATATTTAAAAGTTCATCATATATAAGTTTTATTACAGTTTCACCTGCATTTAAACCTTTTATAACTTCTTGGCCAACTAATTTTTGTTTTATATCATTTAAAAATTTTTGAACTACTTCTATATTTACATCAGCTTCTATTAAGGCTCTTCTAATATCTTTAAGTGCTTCATCTACTGTTTTTTCATCTAATTTTTTAGCTCTTTTTAATTTTTCAACAACATTTGAAAATTTTTCAGTTAGAAGCTCAAACAACTTTACACCTCTTTAGAATATTTTTATGTTTTATTTTAACATAAGGTAAAGTTTCTAACTTTTTAGTTAGAGAAATATAGAAAAAAGCAAGAAAATTTCAAGAAAAAAGCCCTCTATACGAGGGCTTTTAGAAAGGTTATTTTAAAAGTGAGTCTATAATCTGATTGAAAGTTTGGGAAGGTCTCATTAATTTTTCAGTTTTTTCATCATCTGGGTGATACCATCCACCAGTTTCTGCAGGCTTACCTTCTACTGCTTTAATCTCATCAAGTATTTTTTGTTCATTTTCTTTTAAGTCTGCATAAACTTTAGCAAATTTTTCAGCTAATTCTTTATCTTCTGTTTGATTTGCAAGTTCTTCTGCCCAGTATAAAGCTAAGTAGAAATGAGAACCTCTTGTATCAAGTTCACCAACTTTTCTTTTTGGTGTTTTATCATTATCAAGATATTTACCAACAGCTTTATCTAATGTTTCTGCAAGTATAAGAATTCTTTTGTCATCTTTGTTATGTAAAGTTTTAAGTTGTTTATAAGCATGTTTTAAAGACTCAACAAATGCTAAAAACTCTCCAAGGGAATCCCATCTTAAATGGCCTTCTTTTAAGAACTGTTCTACATGTTTTGGAGCTGAACCACCTGCTCCTGTTTCAAAAAGTCCTCCACCTGCGATGAGTGGCACTATAGATAAAGATCTTGCAGATGTACCTACCTCAATAATAGGGAATAAATCTGTTAAGTAATCTCTTAAAACATTTCCTGTTACAGATATTGTATTTTCTCCTTTTCTGAATCTTGCTAATGTATATTTCATAGCATCTTCAGGGGCTTTTATATACCATTCAACATCAGAAAGATCATATTTTGGAAGCTCTTCTTTAACAATCTCTATAAGGTTTCTATCATGAGCTCTATACTCATCAAGCCAGAAAACTATTGGATAACCTGTTTCTTTAGCTCTATTTATAGCAAGCTTAATCCAATCTCTAATAGCTATATCCTTAGTAATACAGCTTCTCCAAATATCCCCTTCATTTACACAGTGTTCTATTAATACATTTCCTTCTTCATCAATAACTTTCATTTTTCCATCTGCTGGTGGGAAAAATGTTTTATCGTGAGAACCATACTCTTCAGCTTTCATTGCCATTAATCCAACATTTTGAACTGTTCCTATTTTTGTTGGATCAAACTGACCATTTGTTTTAATATCTTCTACTATTTCTTTATACATTGTTGCATAAGATCTATCTGGTATAGATAAAACAACATCATCAACTTCACCGGAAGGACCCCAACCTTTTAATCCATTTTTAATTACTGCAGGAACAGATGCATCAATAATTACATCATTAGGCATATGAAGGTTTGTAATTCCATTATCTGAATCAACCATGTATAGTCTTGGTTGTTTTTTATAAATTTCTTGGATTGTTTTTTTAATAGCTTCTTTTTCTTCTTCTGGTAAAGATTCTATTCTATTTTCAAGATCTTGCATTCCAAATCTTGGTTCCCAACCAAGTTTTTCTAATGTTTCTCCATGTTTTTCAAATAAATCATTGTAATAAACTTTGATAGCATCTCCAAAAATTACAGGATCAGAAACTTTCATCATTGTAGCTTTCACATGGACAGAGAAAAGAATATCCTCTCTTTTAGCAACATCAATTACTTCTTTAAAATACTCTCTTAAAGCCTTTCTATCCATAAAAGTTCCGTCTACTACATCACCTTGTCCAACTTCAACTTCTTTTAATACTTGCTGATTTCCATTTTTATCTTCAAATACATATTTTATTTTTGTGTCTTTTTTGATAATTACAGATTTTTCATTTTGATAAAAATCTCCTTCTTTCATATATGCAACATGTGATTTTGAGTTTGGAGCGACATCTCTTAATTTATGGGGATGTTTTTTTGCATATTCTTTAACAGATTGAGCAAGTCTTCTATCTGAGTTTCCTTGTCTTAAAACAGGGTTAACAACAGAACCTACACATCTATCATATCTTTCTTTTATCTTTTTCTCCTCTTCTGTTTTTGGATCCTCTGGATAGTCAGGTAAAGGATATCCTTGTTCTTGAAGTTCTTTTATAGCTTCTTTTAATTGTGGTAAAGATGCTGATATATTAGGAAGTTTCATAATATTTGCTTCTGGTTTCCATACAAGTTCTCCAAGATATGCAAGTTCATCAGGAACTCTTTTATCTTCTGGTAATATATCAGGAAATTGGGCAAGAATTCTTCCTGCAAGAGAAATATCTCTTAATTCAATATCTACATCAGCATCTTTAGTAAAAGCTCTCATAATTGGTAATAAAGAATACGTTGCCAGAGCTGGTGCTTCATCAATCTTTGTCCATACAATAGTTGCTTTTGCCATTAAAAATTTACCTCCAGATTTTTATTTATGTTGAAAATAAATTATATCATTATTTTCTAAAAAAAATCAAACAGCGTTATATTTTGTATTCAGTTTTAAAGTTTATTAACCTTTTTTTAATCTCTAATTTTAGTTAAAGCAAATTTAAAGCTTTAAAAAATGGAATGAGAACCCTTCTTCAAGATGGACTTAGAAAAGCGATAAATGGAATTACAACAGTAGAAGAAGTACTTCAGGTGGCTAAATCTTAAAATGCCAGTTTATAAATATAAAGCTTTATCAAAAACAGGGAAAGAAGAAAAAGGAACAATAGAAGCAAACTCCGTATCCCATCTAAAAAATGTACTGTCTAAAAAAAATCTAATATTATTAGAAGTAGAAGAACTTGGAAAATCAAAAAAAATAAAATCCTTAAAAGATTTAAATATCACTTTTTTTAAAAAGCAGTTTTTTACAGATGAGATAGTATTTATCCTTTATGAACTTGGTATTTTAATTGGAAAAAATATACATATAACATCTGCAATAGAGATAGTAGCAAATCAACAAGAAAACTCATTATTGAAAGAAAAACTATTAAAAGCAAAATCTTTTCAAGTATTAAAAGAAAAACTTCAAGAAGTTATACCACAAATAGAAAAAGGAAAAAAATTAGCAGATAGCTTAAAAGAAAAACAGATTTTACCAGAAAGTAGTATCCAAATCCTTGCAGTTGGAGAAGAAACAGGACAACTTGAAGATATGTTTCAGATGATAGCAGATATTTACAAAAAACAAACAGAAAAATTAATTACAAGATTTATAACCCTTCTTGAACCTATAACCTTAATAATATTATCAGTGATGATTGGATTTTTCATATTTGCAACATTATTTCCTATATTTAATCTATCTATTAAGCTATAAAAATTGTATTAAAATATACATATGGAAACTCAAGAATTAAAAAAATGTTATTATGCTTTATCAGATGATATAAGATTAAAAATTCTTAGATTTTTAATAGAATTTGAAGAGCTTTGTGTATGCCAATTACAAGAAATCTTTGACATATCACAACCAAATTTATCTTTTCATTTAAGAATTTTAAGAGATGCAGATTTTGTAAAAACAAAAAGAAAAAGCAAATGGGTTTTTTATTTTTTAAATCTTGATAATCCTATATTAAAAGCAAATCTAAAGTTTATAAAACAGATAGAAATAGACAAAAATATAAATTTCCAATGCCAAATCTAATTTTCTAAAACTTCACACCTGACTTTCATCATATAAAAAATTTTTTATATTTGTATGATATAATCATATAAATAAATTTTTATGTGAGGTACTAAAATGACAAAAAGAACTATTAAAGATGTAGGAAAAATAAAAAAAACAGAAGATGGTGTTGTTATAGAAATAAAAGATGACACTGTTGAAGCAGATAAGGTAAAAGAGATTGTTGAAAACTGCCAAACAGGAAAATGTGATTGTATGAGTGAAGAAGTAAAGCAAAAAGTTCAATTTATGGATTTTAAAGCAGATAAAGGGAAAATAGCTATTGAGATAAAAGGTGATCTTAAAGAAGAAGAGATAAAAGAGGCTATGGCCAGAAGTAAAAAAGAGTTATAAACACTGGATTTTCAAACTGTAATTGCAGTTTTAATATTCTTAATTACTTTAATCTTTGTTATCTGGCAACCAAAGGGACTTAGCATAGGTTGGACGGCTACAATAGGAGCTGTTGTAGCCCTTTTATTTGGTGTTGTTTCTCTTAATGATGTCTGGATTGTTGTAAAGATTGTCTGGGATGCTACTCTTGCTTTTGTAGGTATTATATTCATATCTTTGATTCTGGATAAAATCGGATTTTTTGAATGGTCTGCTCTCCATATTATGAAAAAAGCAGGTGGAAATGGAAATAAATTATTTATTTATATAACACTTCTTGGAGCTTTAATATCAGCATTTTTTTGCAAATGATGGTGCCGCTTTAATGTTAACCCCTATTGTTTATGCAAAAATTAAACATCTTGGATTAAAAGATAGATTTATACTTCCATTTATTATGGCAAGTGGTTTTGTTGCAGATACAACAAGTCTTCCACTTGTAATATCTAATCTTGTAAATATAGTTACTGCAGATTTTTTTAATATAGGATTTTTAGAATATGCCTTTAAAATGATTGTTCCAAACTTTTTCTCATTAGTAGCAACTATTATTGTTTTATATCTATTTTTTAGAAAAGATATTGTTAAAAAGTATGATCCTTCTTTACTTAAAAATCCTGATGAAGTTATAAAAGACTGGTTTATTTTTAAAATTGCTTGGTGGCTTGGAGGATTTTTACTAGCTGGATTTATTATTTCTGAAATATACCATATTCCAGTTTCTATAATAATAATAATTGGAGCTATTATTTTAGGTTTAGCAACTTATAGAGAAAAAATAGTAAATATGAAAACTCTTGTATTTGAGGAAACTCCTTGGAAGATAGTCGTGTTTTCAATCGGTATGTATGTAGTTGTTTATGGATTAAAAAATGTAGGATTAACTTCTCAATTATCAAAACTAATTACTGAATCTCAATCATACGGAGATTTAGCAGGAATAATTGGTACAGGAATTATTGCAGCAGTTTTATCTGCAATAATGAATAATATGCCTTCTGTAATGATTGTTGATCTTTCTATATCAGATACAGGATTTAAAGAAAGTGTCCAACATCTTCTTGCTTATGCTAATGTTATTGGATGTGATTTAGGACCTAAAATTACACCTATAGGTTCTCTTGCTACATTACTTTGGTTACATGTTCTTGAACAAAAAGGAATTAAGATAAGCTGGGGATATTATTTTAAAGTTGGAATTATATTAACGCCACCAGTTTTATTATTTACTTTATTTGGTTTATATTTATGGAATTTAATAATAGGAGGGTAAAATGGGAGTAAAAATTGGATTTATATGTACAGGAAATTCTGCAAGAAGCCAGATGGCAGAAGGTTTTGGTAAGTATTATGCTGAAAAACTTGATAAAAATGTAGAAGTTTATTCTGCAGGTTCTAATCCTTCTGGATATGTTCATCCTTTAGCTATAAAAGTAATGGCAGAAAAAGGAATAGATATTTCTCAAAATAAATCAAAATCATTAAACGATATTCCTTTAAATGAACTTGATTATGTAATTACTTTATGCGGTGATGCAGCAGAAACATGTCCTGTTGTACCTGGTGTAAATACTCAGCATTGGGGATTACCAGACCCTGCAAGAGCAGAAGGCACAGAAGAAGAAAAATTAGAAACATTTAGAAAAATAAGAGATCAGATAGAAGAGAAAGTAGCTAATCTACTAAAAAATCTATAAATTTATCTTTTTTGTCAGGAAATTTTATTTGAATAAGGAGAGATAATATGAAAAAAGTAGTAATTATAGGTGCAGGTTTTGCAGGTCTTCATATATTTTACAAAATTCGTCATTTGATAGGAGATAAAATAGATTTAACAGTTATAGATTCAAGAAGTCACGCCCTTTTAAAACCAGCTCTTCCTGAAGTAGCTTTTAATGGTGAACCTGTTTCTCATACTTTAGTGGAACTGAAACCTACAATAGAATCAAAAGATGGAAATTTTATACAAGATGAAGTCATAAATATAAATGCTAAAGCTAATACTTTAACTTTAAAAGAAAATGGAAATATAGAATATGATTATCTTTTTATTACATTAGGTGCAGTCAAAGATTATGATAGTGTTAAAGGATTTAGAGAATATGGTTATTCAGTTTGTGATGATTACCAAGCTCAAAGACTCTGGAAAAGAATTCAAACATTTAAAGGAGGCCATATTGTAACCGGTGCTGCTAAAAGTACGTGGGGAACAAGGGTTAAAGCACCAAATCTTGCTGCTCCTTGTGAAGGACCCATCGGAGAAATAATGTTTATGTCTGATTATTATTTAAAACATGAAAAAAGTATGAAATCTCCAGATGATTTCAAAATAGATGTATTTACTCCTGGAAAAGTATTTTTTGAAGACGTTGGAGATAATCCTAGAAATACAATCGGAAAATTTATGCAAGAAAGAAATATAGATTTACATGTCAATAAAGTTCTAAAAGAAATAGGAAAAGATTATATAATTTTTGAAGATGAAACCCAATTACCTTGTGATTTAGCTATTATAATTCCTCCTTATACTGCACCTAAAGCATTAAAAGATTCTGGAATAGGAGATGAAAAAGGATTTATACCTACAGATACTAAAATGAGACATTTAGACTTTCCAAATATATTTGCAGCAGGTGATATTGCAGCATTAGCACAACCAAAACTAGGACATATAGCAATAATTGAAGCAAGTATAGCTGCAGCTACTTTCTTAAAAGAAGAAATGGGAGAAAATGTAGAAATTCCTCCTCATAATTTAGAAGTATTTTGTATTATGAACATGGGAGGGCATGAAGCAACTTTAATTTTCTCTAATGTATTATATGGGGGAAATATTGATATAGCTTTCCATTCACCATTAGCAAGACTTATGAAATGGGGTTTTGATTCATATCTTTATTTTTCAAGAGGAAATATACCACCAGAATTTGCATTAAAAGCTTTAGAAAAAATAATAGAAAATTTGGCTTAACAATAAAAAGGTGGAAGGTTAAGAAAATAACCCTGGCAGCGACCAACTTTCCCGACCGCTCTCGCGGCCAGTATCATAGGCGCAGGGGAGCTTAACTGCCGGGTTCGGAATGGGACCGG